>CAJKFZ010000120.1 GCA_905199285.1 uncultured Ruminococcus sp. | reverse complement strand
CAATACTCGCCAAACATAACGTAATATAGGCTGATTGTTCAAGATGATGTTGCTGTTGAATAGGCTATGAAGTAATTTTTATGCAATAAATTATCCCCTGAATCTCGTGTTCAGGGGATTTTTTGTTTGTATAAGTTGCATAAGGAGAATATGAGGTTCTTCACGATCATTGAGCACAAGACAAGCAAGCAGGTGAAGCGATGTATTTGCAAAATGAAAGACTGGCATATCTATCAATCTCAATGGAAAAATTAGGGCAACTCAATTTTTGCAGAAAAAACAGGACGAACATTCAAAATCAGAAATCACTGCAAATCCGATTATAAAACTTCCGTCCGATAATCATAAGCCGACAGGTTCTCAAGTTGTCGGTGCTGTCGATAGCAGAGCAGTAGTTTAATGTTGAGCGAAAGCACCGAAAATATCCTCATAGTTATCGTGTCTTTGTCAAGCATGGTGGTCATATAGACTTCGTGCAAGTCCATAGTAAAGTTTACAAGTACACCTGCTTTGAATAAAAACAACCTTGACTTCGAGTCACGCTCCATGCGATACTGATAAATTGCATCGTCAGCTGACTGCCCTGCAAAGTTGCATTTCAGCTCGATTGTGATGATTGCAAAACCATTCAGATAAATCACAATATCAATGCGTTCCTTGTCGTTTGCATATATGCTTTCAATTGTCCCCAAAAATAGTGCAGAAATTGTTCGTATTAACTCAAAAGTCATTACAGGATAAGCTGCTTGCTTCTCATCATAATCAAGAAATGCACATATGTAATTAAAAGTGTTTGCAATTTTTGAAAAAATGCACTTATTTCTTTTCCAGATATTTTGTCCTGGATTTTATACTTCTTTCTAAAATCTTTAAGTGCATTTTGTCTTTTTTCTTCTTACTCTGCTTCTTTTTATTTTTCAAAATCTTTAGAATCATTAATAATTGATTTTACTAATTTATCATAATCAATCTCGATACTTTTCGTTTTAGCAATTGTATCAGCTAATTTATCATAATCAATTTCTGTATTGATTATGGTTTTCTTTTCAAATAAAGCCATTGTTATCACCCTATCCAAACAGCCTTGCAATATGCTCGCTCACGGACTTCTTCAATTTAAGAAACGTCTGTTTCAGCTCCTCACTGGGTTTAGGCTGCTTATACTTATAAAATTAACGTGTAAACGGAATTTCAGCACCTGTCTTTATAACAGGATTTTTCTTACTTAAATCCTCCTCAAAAAACATTGTGCATCTGGAACATGCAGAATTACCTCACGAGCCATATATTCCTCGATACTCCCGTCAAATTTGACAATTTCAATATCCTTTGTTTCTGTCACAGCGGCGGACTCTTGTCTACAGGAGTTCAGTTCAGCAGAACAAGGATAAGAGCCTTGATGTTCAGTTGGAGGTAAACAGTGATTTTGAGGATAGCGTGGCGGTTTATGTGGAGGAAGAATCGGCATAAAAACAGGCATACTCACTGCTTACGAAAAAACACATTTGCAGTGCGTATTCCAATGAATTTTAGAATCGGGGAAATAAGAAAAAAGGAATTTTTCTTTTGGTTTAATCAAACAGCGTCAATTGGATAGGATCTTCTTCTTTTACAGGTAACGCAGTAAGGTCACCGTTCCAGTCCGTATCAATGGGCACAGCCCTCATACGGATCAGTTCCTGATTGCACCTGTATTCGGAATTGTTCCAACAAAGAATAGGGCATATTTCGTGTTTGATGCAGTCAACTGCACCATTCCATGTGCCGCCCTTTTTATAATCGGAGCGGACAACAACAGTACCATTAGATTGTGCATAGATATAACGATTCCGCATCATTGCGGTTCCGGCAGTAAATCCCATATCCGGCTTGACCGCGGATAGAAGAAGGAGCTGATTATTCTGGATCGCTGAAATATTTTCTCTGTTACGTATCTTCTTTATAAGAGAATCAGCAAGGTAAGAAATGGCAGCACCGCCGTTTCGGATCGCAGCGGAAGATGCCATTGTATCCACACCTCTCGCACCACCAGAAACGACAGCAAATCCAAGAGAATTGACGGTAGAAACTGTACTCTCCGTAAATTGCTGGTCATGATCATCTGCACCACGGGCACCAACAAATCCAATTGCCTTTTTTCCGGCAAGCTGAAGATTTCCTGCATAGTAGAACAGTGGTGGACAACTTTTTCCAAGCCGAAGTTTAATGACTTCGGATAGAGTGCATCTGCACGGGTGATAACGGAGATCCCCATATTCTCATATTGCTCTAACGCAAAGGAAAGACTGCCGCCCCTTCCGAGCAATTGTTTGATACGATTGATCTCCATAGTATTGAGACACAGATCACGAAGCTCCGCCTCCGTCAGCGTTGTTAGATCACTTGGCTGTAGATCTGCATCCAGCAGTACCTGTGCAAGTTTTGACTATTCTGCTGGTTCATATGGCTTGATAGATGCATCCGTCTGAAGATGGCTGCACATCATAAAAATTACTTCTGCATTCTGATTCCCCCTATTTTCAGAACTATCTGCCAAAGCAAACGGAAATACCATTTCACAGCCTGCCATTGTCAGCAGGTAGCCGCAGACGGTTATTGTCCATTTTGAGTCAATGATATCATCAACTAAAATGATTCGTTTAGGTATATCTTCAATATCATCCAGTAAATTCCAGGCGTTCCGACATTGATACACACTGTTTTCCATATCTTTCTGTTGAATTCCTTCATGCTTTTTTAGCATTGGTACGAATGGTATTTTGCATCGCTCCGCAAGATTGACAGCAAAATCCTCAACAATTCTGCGGCGAAGTGAAGGAACACAGGTAATTGCTGTGATACCCTTTTCGGTGATAATAGGTCTTAATACACTTGCGGATTTTCCAATCAGTTCTTCACAGAATACAGCAGAATTGCCGTATTTTCCTTTTTTGACAAGTGTTCCGTATCCTGGATCACCATATTTAGACAGACAGATTACCTCTGCATTTGGTGCGGTAATTCTGATGCTTCCTGTAAATGAAGTATCTGCCCAATTTTTACGAGGAGTAATTGGAATTTGAAGCCGTTCAATATAATCAAGCGCATATTCAACAAACGGCTGTGATGGGTATTCCGGAAATTCCGGATATCCAAGGCAGTTCCGACAGATACCGCAGTTTTCGGTTGTCGGATCATCCAGCTTATTCACAACAAAGCGGCTGAGGCGCTGTGTTGTGCTGGAAAATTCTGACATCTAATGATGTTCCTGAAGTCGCATCCGTGTCACTTTATCATAATGTTCACTGTTGTATTGAAAGCTATGCAGTGTTGGATAATATTTTGTACCCTCTTTCACAATGAAGTCTTCATTTCTTAAAAACATAAGAGCCTTTTCAATACGATTTTTCCGGATGTTGATCTAACTTTGAATTTCGTTTCTGGAAATACCAGATTCTGCATGAGAATAGATTATGTCATAGACGTTGTTCGCTTCTTTTTCGGAAGGAAATGCAGTTTCTATAAAATAATTCTGAATATTACGCTCCTCTTCGCCACACATAAGGAATGTATAGGCGCGGTCAATATTTCTGCCTGCACGTCCGATCTGCTGATAATAGGCAACAATATTCGAAGGCTGCTGATAGTGTATGACAAATGCAATATCGCCTTTATCATAACCCATGCCAAGGGTAGGGTAACGATAGTGGAAAAATATAGCATTAATTTTTTTAGATTAACGACTTGACCTTAAGAACTTGTCCACATAGAAATTCTGTGCAGATTTTCAAGCATAATTTTGCAGAAAAGATGTGCGTAATTTCTATGTGGACAAGTTCTAAAATTATACTATCATCAAATCTTGGTTAACATACCCTTATCCATCTCACAAACGGTATCGCAAAGAATCTCAATATCCTCTGTCGAATGAGAAGCAATAAGTATAGTTTTTCCCTGAGTTTTTAGGTTTAACAAATATTCACGCATATCCGCAACGCCGTCTTTATCAAGCAAATTCATAGGCTCATCAATAATAATAATATAAGGATTCAGCATACTAGCATTTGCAAGTCCCAATCGTTGCCTCATGCCGAGAGAATATTTCTTCACATGACGCTTCAAATCAGGATCAAGACCGACCTGATTCATTGCAGATTTAATTTGTTCTTTACTGATTTTTTTATTTAAATCAGCAAGCAGTTTCAGATTTTTGTAGCCGGAGTAATATGGAATAAATCCAGGCGTTTCGATTATAATACCCACTGAATCGGGAAAGTCACAGTCCTTTCCGATACGCTTTTCATTGACGATTATCTCGCCATCTGTAGGCTTTATAAATCCGCAAATGCACTTCATCAGCATGGTTTTTCCGCTGCCATTTCTGCCGATAAGACCGTGGATTTTTCCTTTCTCAAATGAAATATTTATCTTTTTCAGGATCTCAGTTTTCTTAATTGTAAGACTGAGATTTGTAATTTCAATAATGTTATCCATGCCTTCCTCCTTATTCGTTATCGTCAATATTCAGGAAATTCGTGTGCTTTACCCTTATCAGACTTAATAAAAGCAGGACGAGAATAAGTATTCCGAAATATATAAATGAAGCTTTCAATTCCATTATCGGTTCTTTCAGATGTTTGGTGAAGTGAAGATGTATCATGGTATGCGCCATTGGGAAGTACCACATTCCCGATGAACCAAGTATTCCAAGTGCGCTTCCCACGGCAATGACACTGATAGATACAGGCACTCCGATTTTCCGCAGATTCAACACGTGAAACAGCAGTAATATCATTGCAAGAGTCAGCATATACAGAAAATCAAGGAAAAAAGACGTTACTGCCGCTTGATACGGAGCGATCTGGTTGTATAATTCCTCTTTTATGAGAGATGCGGCAAAGGAATAGGCTCTTTCGGGATTGTAAACGCCGTATTTTGTAACTACCAGACTCCAGCCGTTTGCAATAAACGAATTCATGCAGTTTGGTATCAGCGATGCTATAAAAATTATCGCAGTAAATGCAAAGGCTGAGAGTGCGAAAAAGATAAACTGTCCGAGTACCCATTCCGCCTTATTTACTCTGTGCAGTACGAACAGGCTGTTTCTGTCAAGACGCGGATAGTCAGATATAAGAAAAATATACACAGCCGGCGTTACAAGACATAACACTCTTGAATTTAAAACCGCTATAAATGGTTCGATAAAATTCAGTGGACTGTTCATTTCACGGCTTATCTCCATGAGAGGAGTTACCGCAAAGCTCCATACGAAAACTATCATTGCCGCAACAACTATCATTCGTGAATTTATTATCCATTTATAAAAATCAATGCAGGCTATCCGCCACGTTCTTGAAATTGAAAATTTACTGTCCATAGTCGAGCCTCCTGTTCATAATAATGGTAAAGCCAACAAGCGCAGCAACGGCTAATACAGCGTGATATATTATGATATCAGCATTCACATCAAATAATACTTCTTTAATATAACTGGGGTAGAGAAAGGACATTTTAAAAACCATATCCCATTTGCCATGGGCATTGAAAATATCCTGAACTTTCGAAACCGATGTATAATAAAAATGCATAAAAATGAACGGGAAACAGCATATCATATACTTATTCTTGATAAACGCCGAGAGGAAAAATGCCGGGAGAACAGAAATCATACCATATACGCCCATTCCTATGCACATTTTTATCAGCTCAAGAGCAGATAAGCCCTCATTAGAAAACGAAAAGCATACGGCAACGCTAAACAGTATAAATCCAGCCATTACGGCTGTTCCGCCGCTTAAAACTGCGGAGATGAATTTGGAAATGCAATATTTATATTTTCCGCTTCTTGTGATTACGAATCTCATATTTCCGCCCAGTCTTTCTGCACAGAAGCCTGTGACAAAGGGCAGAGATGAAAGTACCGGAATAAATAAGGTAAGATAGGGGCTTACAGATGCATGAAGCATCCGGGAACTTGTGAATGAAGAAAACACAGACCTGCTTTTATTCGCTATGACCTCAAAAACCGAATACTCTTTCCCTGTAAAGCTGTCGGTATAAACAGACGACGTAAAGCACAGCAGGCAGGTGATAACTATGCAAAGAATAAAGCCATAGCTGAAAATAGTTTTTTTCAATTCAACAGCAATGCTGTAAATTATTTTTTTCATATTAACCACCAAGTCCTTGTTTTACAATGTCAAAGTTGTATTTAAGCTCACCTGTTACCATATCAACATAAATGTATTTCCTCATGTCGCCATAGGTGTTTATATCACCATCTGCGAGAAATTCCTCAGGCGGAACATCTATTATAAATTCCCATACTGGACGTGAGTTATAGCCGCTTACAAAAAGATTTCCCTCATCGTCAGTCTCATAAACAGGATTAAGTGTATACATGATGTCAATGTCTGAAATTGTTACATCTCTGAAATCTGTAAATGTGTTTTCACAGAAATCCAATGCGCTTTCAAGGGAAATACATTCGTTTATTTTTTCTTCCACTTTGGGAACGGGTATTCCGCTGCCTGTTGTAAACGAATCAATTGAATTAACGTTGTGCATCTGTATAGAAATACTATGCTTTATATATGCCATATTACCTGTATCTTCTCCGTCTATACGTTCCGTCTCCATTGTATAACTGTCGATCGGAACTCCATTATATATGGCTTCAACAAAAAACTGATAAAAATAATTGCTTTCGTTTTCTCTTACAATAACCGTTTTTACCTGATAATCATAATACGGAGCAAGCGGCTTATAACTAGTTTCAAACCAATTGTTGATATATTTAACTGCGTCTGCAACAGAACATTTCCCGTCTTTAAGCTGATATTCATCACTTAAATCATCCTTGCGGTCAGGGTGGTATATCTTTACATTTGGCTTGTTGCATCCAAATGAAACGTCGAATGCGTCAGGTTTTAGCATAGCGAACATACCGTTATTACGACAAGCGAAATATTTCTTTTCAGTATCACTCCAATAATAGTACAGAGCATCAATAGCTTCATCTATACATTTTTCCGGAATTTCTGATTTCGTAAAGAAAAGAGCCTTGGCATCATCAATTCTGTCAGAAAAATCTGATATTTTTTGAAAAGACATTATATTTATCTCTGACGGTTGAACAAAATTTATCTTATCTGAAACAGCAAATTGCCCGTAATCCTTATCAAGCGCTTCTTTTGCTTCCGCAGATAAATTTTCAACTTTAATGTAGTTAAAATCGAAATCATCGGATGCATTGCTTTTGGAATAATGGTAATTGTTCATATCGACTTTTACTTCATCGGGGACGGAAGCGCAGCCTGTGAGCATGAGTATTAGTGCAGTTGAAAATATTATTTTTTTCATGTAATTACCTCCATTGTTATTAATGTGTTAACACAAATGCGAAATCAATAACTCCGAGATATTCAAGAGTTATTGAAACGCATAAATGTGTTATTCCGAAAGTGATTACACGAATTATCAGCCGCTTACTGATACATTGGCTCTGATATTTCCACTGATATTTCGCACATTAGCCGATGCAATTACATCGTCACCGGGAATTATGCCGTTTTTAGATACAGAACCTCCATAGGGCTCGATTATAGCGGAGCTTTTTACATCGGCAACAGAAACATATGCAAAAATGTATGTATTCTTATCTGTACGAGTAAAATTTGAAACAGTGATTGTCGATGTGGATTTATCTGCAGAGTAATTCCATATTTGAGATACTTTTTCAGAACTGCCAGGTGCACCTGCGTCTCTTATAAAATATACAGAATCCGAATATGCACTTGCACTCATTCCAACCATCCCAACAACGAGAGAAGCGACAGCCATAACAGCAGCGAGAGATCTTTTAAATATTTTTTGCATAATAAATAACCTCCTAAATTTTAAAATTTGCATTGTTATAAGAATATTGTATTAATCTATGAAT
>CAJKFZ010000119.1 GCA_905199285.1 uncultured Ruminococcus sp. | reverse complement strand
ATTTGAAATTATTAATATCGGGTTTCCAAAGGGATGATATCCCTTTGGCAGGAGTTTAAGGGGACAGAGTCCCCTTTAGAATGTTTAATAACAGTAAATGCTGTTGCCATGAGTTTATCGGTGATCGCCTTGATTTTACAAATCGTTTATGGTATACTAAAAGCAAAGTTTTTCATGGCAATATAGTAAACCAGAAAGGTCAGAGAAATCATGACAGACACAGAAATTGCAAAACTTATCGCACAAAAAGCAGCAGAATTGGGCGGAGAAGCTTACTTTGTAGGCGGTTACGTCCGTGACAGGATTTTAAATCGGGCGAATAAGGATATTGATATTGAGGTCCACGGTATCACTCCAGCACAATTGGAACAGCTCCTTGATTCTATTGGTGAGTGTATCAAAATTGGCAGGAGTTTCGGAATTTACGGTTTAAAGGGGTATTCCATAGACATTGCACTCCCCCGTACTGAACGACTGATAGGTATCGGACATAAAGATTTTGAAATTACTGCCGATCCTTTTATGGGCACTTGCGAGGCGACAAGACGTAGGGATTTTACCATAAATGCTCTTATGGAGAATGTCCTCACGGGCGAGATCATCGACCATTTCGGCGGACAGACAGACTTGCAGAAAAGGATACTCCGCCATATTGACGATATCACCTTTGCAGAAGATCCTCTGCGAGTTCTCAGGGCGGCACAGTTTGCTGCAAGATTCGATTTTACAATTACTGCTGAAACCGTCGCTCTTTGCCGTAACATCGACTTATCTGCACTTTCGGGCGAACGTATCATGCTGGAAATGGAAAAGGCTCTGCTGAAATCGGACAGACCGTCCGTATTCTTTGAGCAGATGAAGCGTATGAACCAGTTGGACTTCTGGTTTCCGGAGCTGAAATCGCTCATAGGACTTCCACAGAATCAGCAACATCACCATGAAGGCGATACATGGACGCATACGATGATGGTACTGGACGAGGCGGCGAAAAGAAGAAATATCGCACGGTATCCGCTGGGATTCATGATGTCCGCACTCTGCCATGATTTCGGCAAAGCAGTCTGCACAACGGAAGTAAACGGCGTGATTCATTCCTACAGTCACGAAACAGAGGGATTGCCGCTTGTGCAGCAGTTTCTTGAACGCATCACAACGGAAACGAAGCTGATAAAGTACGTTCTGAACATGACTGAACTGCATATGACTCCCAATATTATGGCAGGAGCAAGGCCAAAGCTGAAATCCACCAACAGACTGTTTGATTCCGCAGTCGAACCTTTTGACCTGATACAGCTCAGTATCTGCGACAGTCTTGGAAAAATTCCGCAGCGTAACGATTCGGAAGAATTTCTGATGCAGAGATACCGAAAGTTTCAGGAGATCATGGCAAGACCCTATGTTATGGGTAGAGACTTGATCGAAGCGGGATTAAAGCCGTGTGAGCAGTTTTCGGAGATTCTTGCATATGCACATAAACTGCGGCTTGCAGGATGTGATAAGGAGAATACGCTCCGTCAGTGCATTGCTTATGCAAAGAAAGTATTAAAGGTGAAATTGGGCGAGTAAAATAGAAAACCGCATTCACTCCAGATGCAGAGTAAATGCGGTTTATGGTTATCTTTTGGCAAGACCGTCCAGATAGGCTTGAAAGAGTTGCTTATCCGACTTGCAGAGCGTGCGGTAGGTTTCGATGATATCACGCTCGTCAGTTGACAGCATATCAGAGTTTGCAATAATAGGGGTATCGGGTTCAAAGAATTGGGAAAGCGTGATCTGAAATCCGCTGCATATTTTCTCCAGTGTCAGAACGCTGGGAACAGTGTTCCTCACAAAGATATTATTCAAAGACGAGTATGCTATGTCAGATTCCTTTGCAAGACGGTATATCGTCCAGTTACGCTCCTTTAAGAGCTGATTCATACGCTCAGTCACGAAATTTGATTCTAATTCCATTGTGTTTTTACTCCTCACTTTCGTAATAGTGTCCCCTATTATTGTAGAGCAAATCGGGGTATTCGTATAGATGTAAAGTTGAGCGATATTTTTTAGTTCTCATTATAGCAATAACTTGAAAAGATTGCAGATATGTGGTATAATTGTTAAATCAGAGGTTACTAAATCAGAATTTGTACAGAAGAAAGGTGATAAAATGCAGCATTCAGGAACAAAAACATTTGAAACATCAAGATTAATCTGCCGTAGGTTTTCTGAGCTTGATTACGAAGATATGCATAAAAATTGGGCTTCTGACCCAAGGATTCAACTTGAATATGGTGAACCGGTTTATTCAACTATTTCTGAGGTGAAAACTCTGTTGAATACTTACATAGAGAGTTATTCAAAACCAGATTATTACAGATGGGCAATTATAGAGAAAGAAAGCAATGTCAATATCGGACAAATCGCATTTTGCAAAGTGTATTCCGATTGCTTTACTGCCGAAATAGAATACTGTATCGGGCAACCATTTTTGGGAAAAGGATATGCAGGCGAAGCATTAAACGGCTTAATTGATTATACATTCAACAATACGGATTTTATAAAGCTTGAGGCATATCACAGAATCGAGAATGTCAAATCAGGGAGAGTACTTGAGAAGTCACTAATGCATATTACAGATAATGTTGAGAGGTTCATCAGAGAGAATACTCAACCTGTTGGAGAAAGATGTTATTGTATCATTTCAAATGATTACCATAGCCGATAAATCAGAATCATTTGAGGTAAATATGAAGTTTTTATTTTTGGCTCTTGGCGGAGCAATCGGAGCAACGGGAAGGTATGCAATCAGCCTTATCCCGATCAAGACCGAATTTCCCATATTGACTTTGATAACCAATATTATCGGTGCTGTCATGATAGGATTTATTGTCGGCATTGTAAGCGAAAGAGATAATGTCTCCCCGAATACGATGTTATTCTGGAAAACAGGTATCTGCGGCGGATTTACAACATTTTCAACCTTTTCTCTTGAAGCGGTCACACTACTGGAAAACAAGACCTTTTTATCAGGCGGAATTTATATTGCATTGAGTGTTATCGGCTGTATTATAGGCGTATGGAGCGGAAAAAAGCTGTCGACGCTCGTCTGATAAAACACTACAATGAAAGAAGTCAACATTATGATAAAAGATTTTGAAATAATAAAACAACTTGTAGGAAAAGATGTTACAGAAGAAGAACTGAAATATGTTGACTGCTATGTCAGACCTCAGCTCGGGCTGTTCATTCCTATAGCAGGTCCGTGCGGATATGCCGCAAAGAACGATCATACACATCCGTCATATATGATAGTGATCTGTTTTGGAAAAAATACGGAGAAAAAATTCCACTATCATGCAGAAATAACATCCCCCGAAATTCCCCATAATGATAAAACAGGACAGCATTATTATTGCATTTTAATTGAAAAGGAGTATTTTGAGAAACGTTATAGGCTGTATTCCGACTATATGCCTGTTTTCAGGGAGCATTCCTTTGAGCTGTGCAGCGATATATTGAAAACAGTGAATACATTTGCATTCGAGTACAGTAAGTCTATGCTGAATTCCGATATTACGCTTGACGCAAACAGTGAAATCATCACGCATTGGATTATCCGCAGCATTTTCGGCGAGACTCTTGATATGAGGGCGATATCCAACGACTATTCTGTGGCAAGAGCGCAGCATTATATGGAACATCACTATGCAGAAAATATCACTGTTGCAAAACTGGCGGAATTGGGGTATGTTTCTCCGTCATGCTTTAATCGTAAATTCAAAAAAGAGGTCGGGATAACACCTATTGAATATCTAATAGGCATAAGAATTAAATCCGCAAAAGTTCTGCTGAGAAGAAAAGAGATTCCCATGACCGATATTGCAATGCGCTGCGGATTCGGCAGCAGTGCGCATTTTTCCTCCTGTTTTCAAAGCAGAACGGGCATAACTCCCACGGAATACAGGGAAAAATTCAAATCTTAATGTGTGTCCACGAAGCGTAGAATTGCCTGTTTTGCGTGATTCTACGGCTCGTGGGTTTCTTTTTTGACAGGTATATGGTATCATTTTGATGAAAGGAGGTAAGCAGACAATGGATCAGATCAAAACAGGAAAATTCATTGCTCAGATGCGTAAGGAACAAGGACTTACTCAAAGTCAGCTTGCCGATAAGCTTTTTATCAGCAATAAGACTATCTCAAAATGGGAAACAGGAAAAGGATTGCCGGAAGTTTCCATTATGCTTCCTCTTTGTGAGATTCTCGGAATCAATGTCAACGAGCTTCTCACAGGAGAAAAAATATCAATTGCAGAATACAAGGAAAAGGCGGAGGAAAATATGATGAATTTAGTACATGAAGCTCAGGAGAGCAGAAAGAAAATTATTATCTCGGCGATTGTGGCATTTTTGTCAGTCATATCCGCAGTGCCGCTTATATTAGTCTCAGGAATATTTGAAATGCCTATAGCCGCAAGGATTACACTCATTGCAATCGCTATCACGGTCATCATCATAGGCATTGCAGTTGCCTGTATTCTCGACAGAGAAGCCGGAGCTTTTGAGTGCAGCAAATGTCAGACACGATTCGTACCAACGATGTCTGCATACGTCAATGCTGCCCATACCATAACCAGAAGAAGGCTGAAATGCCCGAACTGCGGCTGTAAAAGCTATTGTAAGCACGTTCTTACAAAAAGCAAATGAGAGTTGTATTCTGAAAATGTCTGAACGTATTCTGAAAGCGCTGATTTCTATAAATGTGATATAATCATTGTATCAGCTGTTACTACAGCAGAATACCAGAAAGGATGATTTCAATGACGGCACAGGAAATGTATCAGCTTATGAATGCAAATCCCGCATTTCACCTTGCAACCATGGACGGTGACCAGCCAAGAGTGAGAGGAATGCTTTTATTCCGTGCAGACGAAAACGGAATACTGTTTCATACGGCTTCAACAAAGGAGGTCTTTGCTCAGATCAAGAAAAATCCCAAGGCAGAGATATGTTTCTCTTGCAATGGAACTCAGATAAGAGTGACAGGCGTTCTGGAACAGGTTTTTGATGAAAAACTGAAAGAGGAGATTTTTGCTCACCCCACAAGAAAGTTCCTGCAAGCGTGGAGAGAAAATGGAATTGATGATCTTTTGCAGATTTTCATTATGAAAAACTGCACCGCTGTCACATGGACAATGGAAACAAATTTTGCTCCTAAAGAAACGGTTGAGCTTTGCTGAAAATTTAATCGAAAATGGTACATATTTGCTGACTTCAATTCATAGTATCTAAACATAAAACATCATTCTCCGTAAATGAAAATAGGAGGTCATCATGAATACATATCATTTTGTAAACAATCCGGTTGACGGGAACGGCATTTGAATCAGATTCAAGTGCCGTTTTTTCGTGACCAGAAATGCTTGATTTTTTATGGAATATATGTTATTATGGATTTGAAAAATTGGAGTTGATACAATATGACAATAAGAATGATGACCCGATATGACAATAAACTTGCAATCAGCCATGTGTACGAGGAAAGCTGGAAATATGCTTATAAAGATATAATTCCGCAAAGTTTTCTTGATAGTATTCCTACAGGGAAATGGGCTTCAGATCTGGACAAAAACGGCAGAAAAACACTGATAATGCTTGAGAATAATGAAATTATCGGAACTTCAAGTTTCTGCGAATCCCGTTCCCCCGAATTTCAGGGAATGGGAGAAATTATTTCTATTTATCTTTTGCCGCAGTACATCGGAAAAGGATATGGAACTAACCTGCTTCATGCCGCAATCTCCGAATTGAAAAGGTTAGGCTATAACGAAATATTTCTATGGGTATTGGAGGGAAACTACCCTGCAATAAAATTTTACGAAAAAAACGGCTTTATAAAAACCGATAAATTTCTTGATGATAATATCGGCGGAAAACCGCTTCGTGAAATTCAGTACTTCTATAAAATCAAGGTGTGATTATATGAAAATTGACCGCGTTATCGGAATCTTGTCCATTCTTCTTCAAAGGGAAAAAGTAACGGCATCAGAGCTTGCCGAAAAATTTGAAGTATCACGCCGCACCATTATCCGTGATATTGAGGAAATCAACAAAGCGGGAATCCCTATTGTCACATTTCAGGGACAAGGCGGCGGAATCTCCGTTATGGATGGGTTCAGGCTTGATCGTACACTCCTTTCAAATGACGACATGAAGGCGATCCTTGCAGGATTGAAAAGTCTCGACAGCGTAAGCGATACCAAGCGTTACCGTCAGCTTATGAGCAAGCTCTCGGCAGAAAATCCCGATACGATAAATATGGGAAATCAAATCATCATCGACCTTTCTTCATGGGACAAAGCTGCTGTTTCGGATAAGATAGAACTGATTAAAAATGCCATAGGCAGCCGTCTGAAAATTAGATTCACTTATTTTTCTCCCATGGGTGAAACCAGTCGTGAGATTGAGCCATATCATTTGGTTTTTCAATGGTCAAGCTGGTATGTGTGGGGGTACTGCACTATGCGAAACGATTACCGGATGTTCAAACTCACTCGTCTTACCGATCTTGAATGTACGGATAAACCGTGCGAAATGCGTGAAGTTCCCGAATATACCTGCGATAAACTTCGCCATACCAAAGGTGAAATTAAAGCGACTGTCAAATTTGACAAATCTCTGAAATGGCGTATAATAGACGAATTTGGTACAGAACTTCCCCACTTTGACGAGAACGGAGATATCCTGCTTACTTTTACATGGTCTGATGTTCCGTCGTTTTACAGCTATATTCTCTCATTCGGAGATAAGGCGGAGATACTTTCTCCCAAGGAGTATTGTATTGGATTTCATGAGCTGGTAAAAAGAATTTTGGAAAAATATTGAAGGGTGATTAATAAAGATCGGATAAATGATCTTATTGATATGAGACTTAAATATTTACGTGAGGATTTTCAATCAACATCAGAAGAAAGTTTTAATTTAGTCAGAAATAATCTTCCGAAATATTTTGAAAATCATCTTAATAGAGATTTATTTGCATTTGGGGCATTTTGCGATGATAAGATAGTTTCAACAGCATTTTTGCTTATAATTGAAAAACCTTGTAACCCACGTTTTACAACAGGAAGAATCGGAGAAATATTTAGCGTATATACTTTGGAAGAGTATCGCAGACAAGGCGCTGCATATAATCTTTTGAAAATGCTTATGGAATTTGCTAAAAACCACAGACTGGATCTTATTGAACTTAAAGCAACAAAGGAAGGATACTCGCTTTATAAAAAGCTTGGATTTTCTGAAAATGCTGCTAATTATGTTCCCATGAAATTTAATTTTTAATACTAATGAAACATGACATACAGTTGTCACATTTGGTATGGTATACTCAGATCATCAAATATGAAATGAGGTAAAACCATGAACTATGAAATCGTAAATTTAGAGGAAAAGACTGTCGCAGGATTTTCTGCGAGAACGAATAACGCTTCTCCCGACATGGGAAAGATAATCGGCGGACTCTGGCAGAAGCTTTACTCCCCCGAAGGCTGCTTTACGCTGAAAAACAGAGTCAACGACAAGGCTCTCGGAATTTACACAGACTATGCCGATGATGAAAATGCCGATTATACGGTCATTACTGCCTGTGAGGTAAACGGCGGAGATGTCCCCAAGAATTTTGAACTGCGGAAAATCCCTGCCGGAAAATATGCGAAATTTATTGTAAAGGGTCATATGATCACTGCCGTTCAACAGTTCTGGACAAAGCTTTGGAAGATGAACCTCGAACGCTCCTTTGTATGCGATTTTGAGGAGTATCAGAATGCTGATGTTGAAAATGCGGAGATACATATTTATATCGGATTAAAGTGAGTGGAACATGATTGATTTTAGTAATGTTGTCCCTTGCGGCGGAAATTGTACAGAGTGTGAATATTTTCAGAATAATG
>CAJKFZ010000118.1 GCA_905199285.1 uncultured Ruminococcus sp. | reverse complement strand
GGTATGAGAAGATTTTGCTTTTTCCGATAGATATTATATCATATCCAAAGTTATTTGTCAATGGTTTTCAGAAAAATTCTTCTCCGCCGCAGTTGACGGCAGCCAGTTAAATTATCCGGCTTTAAATTTGGTAAAAACAGCTTTTTAGTCCGGTCAAGCAAAAAATAAGGAGGTTCCGCCTATGGTGAATGTTACACCTAAGCAGTTGGGAAAAAATGTCAGAATGAGCTTCGGTAAAATTACCGAGCCTCTCGAAATGCCGAACCTTATCGAGGTTCAGAAAAACTCTTACGAGTGGTTCAGAAACGAGGGCCTGCGTGAAGTTTTCCGTGATATGACCGCTATTACTGACTATAACGGAAATCTTGTACTCAATTTCAAGGATTACAGATTCGATGATACTCCCAAGTATACTCTCGCAGAATGCAAGTCAAGAGGTGCTACTTATCAGGTCGCAATGAGAGCGACAGCTACTCTCTGCAATAAAGAAACAGGCGCTGTAAGCGAAAGCGAAATCTATATGGGCGATTTCCCGCTTATGACAGACAGCGGAACCTTTGTTATCAACGGCGCAGAGCGTGTTATTGTTTCACAGCTCGTTCGTTCTCCCGGCGTTTACTACGCTTTTGAAAAGGATAAGACCGGTAAAGATCTTTTCAGCACGACCGTTATCCCGAACCGTGGCGCATGGCTCGAATACGAAATGGATTCAAACGACGTTATCTACGTTCGTATCGATAAAAACAGAAAAATTCCGCTCACTACTTTCATCAGAGCGCTGGGCGTTGGTACGGATGAGGAGATCTATGAGATGTTCGGCGAGGACGAACGTCTTAAACAGACTATCCTCCAGAAAGACCAGACCAAGAATAATTCCGACGCTCTTATCGATGTTTACAAGAAGCTCCGTCCGGGCGAGCCTCCGACGGTAGAGAGCGCAGTTACTCACCTCAATAACCTCTTCTTCGACGCAAAGAGATATGATCTCTGCCGTTTCGGAAGATATAAATACAACAAAAAGCTCGGCATCGCTTCACGTCTTGCCGGACATATTCTCGCTCAGCCTGTTATCAATCCTAATACAGGCGAAATTATGGCTGACGAGGGCGAAACAGTTTCATACGAAAAAGCTTGCGAGATCGAACAGGCAGGCGTTTACTACGCTTTTGTAAACGTTGAAGCCAAGGAATATTTTACCGATGAACGTGGTGAAACTTCTATCCGCATGGTTGAGAGAACCGCTAAGATAATCGGTAACGGCATGGTTGATATTGCCGGATATATCGATTTCGACGCAACTAAATACGGTATCAACGAAAAGGTTTCGTATAAGGTTCTCAGAGAGATCATGGAGACTTCTGCTGATGCGGAAGAGCTTGAAGAAAATATCAAAAAGCGTGCCGACGAGCTTGTTCCCAAGCATATTATTCTCGACGATATGTACGCTACGATAAGCTACTTCCTTAACCTCTGTGAGGGCGTTGGTACAGTCGATGATATCGACCATCTTGGTAACAGACGTATCAGAAGCGTAGGAGAGCTTCTCCAGAATCAGTTCAGAATCGGATACGCAAGAATGGAAAGAAGTATCCGTGAAAGAATGAATATCCAGACTCAGGATGTGAATACGCTCACTCCACAGTCTCTCATTAATATAAGACCTATTTCTTCGGCTATGAAGGAATTCTTCTGCTCCTCGCCGCTTTCACAGTTCATGGACCAGAACAATCCTCTTTCTGAGCTTACTCATAAAAGAAGACTTTCAGCCCTCGGTCCGGGAGGTCTTTCAAGAGACCGTGCAGGATTCGAGGTTCGTGACGTTCACTACAGCCATTACGGAAGAATGTGTCCTATCGAAACTCCTGAAGGTCCTAACATCGGACTTATTTCTTACCTCGCTACTTTCGCAAGAATCAACGAATACGGCTTTATCGAAGCTCCTTACAGAAAGGTTGACAAGAAAACCGGCGTCGTTACAAACGATGTTGTCTACATGACCGCCGATATGGAGGATAACTTCATCGTTGCTCAGGCAAACGAGCCTCTCACAGAGGAAGGCAAGCTCGCAAGACCTCGTGTAAACGCCCGTTACCGTGACCAGATCCTTGAATGTCCGAGAGAAACTGTCGATTACATGGACGTTTCGCCTAAGATGGTCGTTTCTATCGCAACTTCGATGATTCCGTTCCTCGAAAACGACGACGCTAACCGTGCGCTCATGGGAGCTAACATGCAGAAGCAGGCTGTTCCGCTTCTTAAAACAGAGCGTCCTTTCGTTGGAACCGGTATGGAATATAAGGCTGCCGTTGACTCCGGAGTTTGTATCGTTGCCGACTGCGACGGTACTGTAACTTACGTTGACGCTGATAAGATACATCTTATCGGTACTGACGGACTTGAGCATAAATACGAGCTTATTAAATTTAAGCGTTCCAACCAGGGTACCTGCGTAAATCAGAGACCTATCGTAACAGTAGGCGAAGAAGTCAAAAAGGGAGACGTTCTTGCCGACGGTCCTGCAACGGCAAACGGCGAAATATCGATCGGAAAAAATGCTCTCATCGGATTCATGACATGGGAAGGTTATAACTACGAGGACGCTGTCCTTCTTAACGAGCGTCTTGTTCGTGAGGACGTATTCACATCCGTTCATATCGAAGAATATGAGATCGAATGCCGTGATACAAAGCTCGGACCGGAAGAGATCACCCGTGATATTCCGAACGTCGGTGATGACGCTCTTGCAAACCTCGACGAAAACGGTATCATCCGCATCGGTTCGGAAGTTAATTCCGGCGATATCCTTGTCGGTAAGGTAACTCCTAAGGGCGAAACAGAGCTTACTGCCGAGGAAAGACTTCTCCGTGCTATTTTCGGCGAAAAGGCAAGAGAAGTTCGAGATAATTCACTTAAAGTTCCGCACGGCGAATCAGGCGTAATCGTTGACGTTAAGGTATTCACAAGAGAAAACTGCGATGAGCTGAGCGCAGGCGTAAATATGCGTGTTATCTGCTATATCGCTCAGAAGCGTAAGATCACTGTCGGCGATAAAATGGCTGGCCGTCACGGAAACAAGGGTGTTGTATCCCGTATTCTTCCTGAAGAGGATATGCCGTTCCTTCCGGACGGAACTCCGCTTGATATCGTTCTTAACCCGCTGGGCGTACCTTCCCGTATGAATATCGGTCAGGTTCTTGAAGTTCACCTTGGCATGGCTTGTAAGGCTCTTGGCTGGCATATAATGACTCCTGTATTCGACGGCGCTCACGAAGACGATATCCGTGCCTGCTTCCGTGAAGCAAATGAAAAAAATAAAGATCACCGTGACGATATTTTCGAGCTTAACTCTATGGATAAGGTTATCAATCCAAAGGCTCTTGAAATGAACGAAGATGGTAAATTTACCCTTTATGACGGACGTACCGGCGAGAAATTCGATAACCGTGTTACTGTTGGTTATATGTATTATCTTAAACTCCACCACCTTGTTGACGATAAGATCCATGCACGTTCTGTCGGACCGTACGCTCTCGTTACGCAGCAGCCTTTGGGCGGTAAAGCTCAGTTTGGCGGTCAGCGTTTCGGAGAAATGGAAGTTTGGGCGCTTGAAGCTTACGGCGCAGCTTATACGCTTCAGGAAATCCTTACTGTTAAATCTGATGATACTATCGGACGTGTAAACACTTATGAGGCTATCGTTAAGGGACAGAATGTTCCTACACCGGGCATTCCGGAATCGTTCAAGGTTCTTATCAAGGAAATGCAATCGCTTTGCCTTGATGTTCGTGTTCTTGACGCTAATCAGGACGAGATCGACCTTAAACAGAGCTTTGACGACGATGATCCGATGCCTGCTGGCGAGACATTCGCAGACGAAGAAACAGGCGACAGCACAAGCTACTCCGACAGCGATATCGGAGACGCAGGATTCTCACTCGATGGCGACGATGATGACGATACTTTCGCTTCAGTGGACGAATCAGACGAATTCAGCTTTGATGACGATGAGGATGACGAAGATGATTTTGCTATCGGCGACGACGATGACGATCTTTTCGATAGCTTCAGTCTTGATGATTCGTCCGACGAAGACTGATAAACTGATAAACAAGCCTTAAACAATAAAGATTGCTATGCTCCGGCAGTGCTTATACTGCCGGAAAGCAGGCGTTCTAATACCTTACTAAATTTGCAGGAGGTAGCAGTTTGGAATTTACAACTTTTGAATCAATTAAAATTGGTCTCGCATCGCCGGAACAGATAAGAAGCTGGTCTTACGGCGTCGTTGAAAGACCTGAAACTATAAATTACAGAACTCAGAAGCCGGAACGTGACGGTCTTTTCTGCGAAAGAATCTTCGGACCAACCAAAGACTGGGAATGTCACTGCGGTAAATTCAAGAAGATACGCTTTAAGGGCAAGGTCTGCGACCGATGCGGCGTTGAAGTTACAAGAGCAAGAGTCCGTCGTGAAAGAATGGGACATATCGAGCTTGCAGCTCCGGTTTCTCATATCTGGTACTTCAAGGGAACTCCTTCCAGAATAGGACAGGTTCTTGAGATATCTCAGAAAAGACTTGAAGAAATCCTCTATTTTACGAAGTATATTGTAATCGATCCGGGCAATACCGAGCTTATGAAAAAACAGCTCCTTTCCGAAAAGGAGTACCTCTCATATCTTGAAAAATATGGCGATGATTTCAAAGCCGAAATGGGCGCAGAGGCTATCAAAAAGCTCCTTAACGAATACGATCCGGCAAGATATGATACACATAAAACAAGACTTGCCGAAATGGGAAAGATCTCGTTAGGCGGTAAAAAGGTTCAGTGCTTCAACAAGCCTACAGAATGCGAATGCGACGAATGCCGCAAGTTTGCAGAGCTTGAAGATATCGACTGGAGAAATAATATCGAGATAGTTGCAGACGATCTTAAAGCTGAACTTGTCGGACTTCCGGCAGGACAGAAAAAAGTCAAGATACTGAAAAGACTCCAGATCATTGAGGCTTTCCGTCTTTCCGGAAATAAGCCTGAATGGATGATTCTTGAAGCAGTTCCGGTAATTCCTCCGGATATCCGTCCTATGATAATGCTCGACGGCGGACGTTACGCAACATCCGACCTCAATGACCTCTACAGACGTGTTATCAACAGAAACAATCGTCTTAAAAGAATGCTCGAACTTGACGCTCCTGATATTATCGTAAGAAATGAAAAGAGAATGCTTCAGGAAGCAGTTGACGCTCTTATTGATAACGGCAGACATGGCAGACCTGTTACAGGTCCGAGCAACCGTGCGCTGAAGTCGCTCTCCGATATGCTTAAAGGTAAGCAGGGACGTTTCCGTCAGAACCTTCTCGGTAAGCGTGTTGACTATTCCGGACGTTCGGTTATCGTTGTAGGACCGGAACTTAAAATGTATCAGTGCGGACTTCCGAAGGAAATGGCTCTCGAACTTTTCAAGCCGTTCGTTTTGAAAAGACTCGTTGACAAAAAGGCTATTGCCAATATAAAAAGCGCAAGAAAACTTATCGATCGTGCCGATAATAAGGTTTGGGACGCTCTTGAAGACGTTATCAAGGATCATCCGGTAATGCTCAACCGTGCCCCCACGCTTCACCGTCTTGGTATTCAGGCATTCGAGCCAATCCTAGTTGAGGGACGTGCGATCAAGCTTCATCCGCTTGTATGTTCAGCGTTCAATGCCGACTTCGACGGCGACCAGATGGCTGTTCATCTTCCTCTTTCAGCAGAAGCTCAGGCAGAGGCACGTTTCCTTATGCTTGCTGCAAACAACCTCTTAAAACCTTCTGACGGTAAGCCGGTTGCTGTTCCTTCGCAGGATATGGTTCTCGGTTCTTACTACCTCACTATGGATAAGCCCGGCGAACCCGGCGAGGGCAAGGTTTTCCGTGATGTAAACGAGGCTCTTATGGCTTACAACGAGCATGACGTTTCGCTTCATGCAAATATCAAGGTCAAGATAACAAAGGATATCGGCGATAAAAAGGTGTCAAAAATCATCGACGCAACTGTCGGAAGACTTATCTTCAACGAAAATATCCCGCAGAATCTCGGCTACGTTGACAGAACTAATTCCGATAAGCAGTTCGATCTTGAGATCGCTTTCCTCGTTGGAAAGAAGCAGCTTTCCGATATCATCGAACGTTGTATCAAGATTCACGGAACAACTACAACATCCGAGGTTCTTGACAGAATCAAGGCTCTTGGATACAAATATTCAACAAGAGCAGCTCTTACTGTTGCTGTATGCGACGCTACGATTCCTCCGCAGAAAAAGGAAATCCTTGCCGAAGCTGACAAGGAAGTTGAGCAGATCACAACCGAATACGAGTATGGTTACATCTCATCTCAGGAAAAGACAAAGAAGATCATTTCGCTCTGGACAAATACTACAGATGACGTAACAAAGGCTCTTAAAGCTAATTTCGACAGATATAATCCGATCTGGATGATGGCTGACTCCGGCGCCCGTGGTTCTATTTCACAGATTCGTCAGCTTGCCGGTATGCGTGGACTTATCGCAAATACATCCGGTACGGTTATCGAGATCCCGATTAGAGCTAACTACCGTGAAGGTCTTAATATCCTCGAATACTTTATCGCATCACGAGGCGCTCGTAAGGGACTTGCCGATACGGCTCTCCGTACAGCAGACTCAGGTTACCTTACACGTCGTCTTGTTGACGTTTCTCAGGACGTTATTATCCGTGAAGAGGACTGTGGTACTACAGACGGTATCGAAGTATTTGAAATCAGAAACGGCAACGAAGTTGTTGAACCGTTTGAAGAGCGTCTTGTCGGAAGATTCCTTGCAGAGGATCTTCGTGACGAATCCGGCGAACTTATCGTTTCACGCAATAAAATGATAACAGACGCTGATGCAAAGAAGATCACAGACGCAGGAATCGAGAAGATCGTTATCCGTTCTGTACTCAACTGTAAGGCAAGAACAGGCGTATGCGCTAAGTGTTACGGCGTAAACCTTGCATTCAACAACGTTGTATCAGTCGGCGAGGCTGTTGGTGTAATTGCCGCTCAGTCTATCGGTGAACCTGGTACTCAGCTTACAATGAGAACTTTCCATACCGGAGGCGTTGCGTCTGCCGATGCGGAAGATATCACACAGGGTCTTCCTCGTGTTGAGGAACTTTTCGAGAGTAGACGTCCTAAGGGTGCGGCTATTCTTTCAAGAATCTCAGGAAAGATCCACATTGAAGAAGTTAAAACAACTCGTAACATCATCGTTACAAGCGATGAGACAGGCGAGTCTGAAAGCTATATGATTCCTTACAACCTCAAGATCAGAGTTCAGGAGGGCGAATACATCGAAAAGGGTACTCGACTTACAGAAGGTAACGTTTATCCTGCTGATATCCTTAATATCCTCGGAACACAGGCTGTTCAGAACTACATCATCAATGAAGTTCAAAAGGTTTACCGTTTACAGGGTGTTGATATCAACGATAAGCACATTGAAGTTATCGTCCGTCAGATGCTCAGAAAGGTCAAGGTTGAGGAAACAGGAAGCAGTTATCTCCTTCCCGGAACTCTTGTTGACCGTAAGGAAATTGACGCTATCAATGAAGAAATTCAGGCAAGAATCGACGCAGGCGAGTACGATCTCCAGCTCGTTCAGACAAGTCCTGTACTTCAGGGTATCACTAAGGCTTCGTCGAACTCCGACAGCTTTATGTCAGCAGCTTCATTCCAGGAGACTACAAAGGCTCTCACAGATGCGGCTATCAGAGGTAAGAGCGATAAGCTCCTTGGACTTAAAGAAAACGTTATTATCGGTAAGCTTATCCCTGCCGGAACAGGTATGGAGTGCTACAATCGTGTTGACGTTGTTAAGAATGAGGGCTATACAGATCACAATGCTCCGCAGAATGTTAGTCCGATAACAAATCCTATAACATAATA
>CAJKFZ010000117.1 GCA_905199285.1 uncultured Ruminococcus sp. | reverse complement strand
CAGTTTTAGGCTAGTTGGGCTGGCTCAGAAGAAAGCTTCCGGAAACGGCTGTTAAATCGTTTAAAGAGCTTCCGCTGAATTCGATGATAGCCTTGTAATTATCCTTAAAGGTTTTCTTTTTTCCGTTTTCATCGGTATAAGTTATTACTACTCCTGCCGTTATGGAAACTGCGTAATGAGGAGCGGCATCGTCGGATTTTACGGAATAAAGAAAAACATTTGGAATTGAAGTAAGCCTTTTTGAAATTATATTTTTATCTTCCGGAAAAAGCGTTGTAAAAACGGGTTTGCCGTCGGTTCTTACGTCCGAGATAGCTTCGCCGTTTCCTGTAATGGCAAATTCGATATATTTTTCAGAGGTACGGCAGATCTGCTCGAGCATATCGGGAGTAAACTTTGAAAGGAGCGACTGACTGTAGATATTCAGGCTAAAATCACAGTCAAGAGCCGAACCTAAAAGCTCTGCGCCGATGAGGGTGAAGCCTGAGCTTCCGATAGAATACTGGTAGGCTCCGTTTTCGTTTTTGAGAGTCATTTCATCGCTGCCGAAAACTGCGCTTTCCCATGAATGAGAGAATATCGGAGAGAAATTCTCATCGTATATCACACATGAGTTATCAGCCGCCGGAGTTGCGCAATAATAGACGAATCCGCCATAGCTCCGCCGTGAGATATCGCTGTAGATCATAGGAACAACAACGTTTCCCTCGTAATCAATACATCCCGTAAGCAGATTTCCGTCGAGCATTTTCGAGGCTATACAGAGATTCTTGCCGGTGAAACTGAGACTGAGCCATTCCGGCGCAACTATAATTCTTTCGCTGCTGTCGATAATGCCGTAAAGACCGCTGCTGTCCTGAAAGATTTTATTGCCGAGGATATCGCCGTCAAGTCTTTTCACGATATCCGTCTGAGAGTTTCCGTTTCCAGTGCTGCCGCCGGTTTCCGAATAAAACCTCGTTATAGCGACAACAAGCAGCAGGATAGCCACAAACAGTGCAGAAACTACGAATCTCATACGTTTATTCAAAGCGTCCGCACCTCCCTGAGAGCTTGTCCAGACAGGAAATTTTTATTGACCGGAAGAAGTATCTTCATTCTTATTTTCCTGTTTTCCGTCACGGTAGATATCGTCTGTTTCTCTTGCGATATATATAGGACGCTTTTTTGTTTCAAGATAGGTTTTCGCAAGATATTGTCCGAGAATGCCTGTACAGAAAAGCTGGAGGCCGCTTAAAAGGAAGATAACGCAGATAGTTGTCGGATATCCGGCAACGTCCTCGCCGAAAGCTATCGTTTTGATAACCGTTATTATCATAAGAATAAATGCTATGATACAGCTTATTATTCCGAGAAGAGAGGAAACTGCAAGCGGAGCAGTTGAAAATGCCATGATTCCCTCAAGAGAGTATTTGAAAAGTCCCCAGAACGACCATGAACTTGTTCCGGCAGGTCTTTCAACGTTTTCGTATTCGATGTATCTTGTTTTGAATCCTACCCAACTGAAAATGCCCTTTGAAAAGCGGTTGTATTCGCTCATATCAAGAATAGCGTCAACCATCTGTCTTGACATAAAGCGGAAATCCTGCGCTCCGTCAACGATCTCGGTCTGAGAGATCTTATTCATTATCTTATAGAATTTTCTTGCAAACCATGAGCGTACCTTTGATTCGCCTTTTCTGCTTACACGTCTTGTTGTAGCGCAGTCGAACTCGCCGTTTCTTACATAGCTGTACATCTGCGGAAGGAATGACGGCGGATGCTGAAGATCTGCGTCCATAACAACGATATAATCGCCCTTGGCATTTTTCAGTCCGGCATACATACCTGATTCCTTGCCGAAATTTCTTGAAAACGAAATATATCTTACTCTTTTATCCTTATCGGCAAGAGAACGGAATATTTCAAGCGTTTTATCCTTTGAACCGTCATCAATAAAAAGATATTCAAAAGTAAGCTCGGGATAGTCTTTGGACATCTGATCGGTAACTTTTGTTATCTCCTCATAGAACATGGGAAGAACCTCCTGCTCGTTATAGCAGGGAACTACTATTGAAACAAGTTTCACGAAGAAGCCTCCTTAATTTTATTTCATCCTATAATATCAATACACTATTAATAATACTACAAATTCAGATATATTGCAAGAGGTAAATGAACGAATTTATAATTTTTTACGGTTATGTAAAATATTTCCGCCGGAATGTATATCGGAGTATCAATATATTACAAAATAACGGCATTGATTTTGTGTGATTTCACATATCTTTATAAAAAATATAGACAAGTTCTGAAAAATAGTTTATAATAGTATGCAAAGCTATGCTTGGAAAATCAACCATGAACCGCCTGCGGTTCTACAGGAGAAGAGTATTTATATGAGAGTTATTACAGGTATTGCAAGAGGAAGAAGACTTGCTGCTCCGGAGGGATATGATGTTCGTCCGACTGCCGATAAGGTTAAAGAAGGTATTTTTTCCGCTATTCAGTTTCAGCTCGAGGACGCTTATGTTCTCGATCTTTTCGCCGGAAGCGGTCAGATGGGAATAGAGGCGCTCAGCCGTGGGGCTAAACGTGCGGTTTTTGTAGACAGCTCGCAGCGTTCCATAAGATGCGTAAATGAAAATCTGCGCAATACCGGTTTTGAGAGACAGTCGGAAGTAATTTCACGTGACAGCTATGATTTTATAAAGCTTACACGTCTGGCTTTTGATATAATAATTCTCGATCCTCCTTACAGGCACGATCATATAGCGAATATTCTTCCGATAGCGGCAAGAAAGCTTAAAGAAAACGGCTGTATCATATGCGAATATGAAGCCGAAGCCGAAGAACCGGCTGTTCCGGAAGGTCTTGTTCTGAGAAAAACATACCGTTACGGCAAAATCAACGTGACTATTTTTGAAAAGCCGTCAGACGAGGGGGCAGAGGAATGAGAAGAATTGCAGTTTGTCCCGGAAGCTTCGATCCGGTCACGCTCGGTCATCTTGACATAATCACAAGAGCTTCTAAACTCTTTGATAAGGTGATAGTTCTTATTTCAAAAAATGCCGGAAAGGCTCATCCGAGCTTTACTCCTACGGAAAGAATGCTTATGATAGAATCGGTCACGCATGATCTTGATAATGTGGTTATTGACATTCTTGACGGACTTCTTGCGGATTATGTAAGAAATGTCGGCGCAATTGCCATTGTGAAGGGACTTCGTGCGGTAAGCGATTTTGAATATGAGTTCCAGATGGCTCTTGCAAACAAAAAGCTTTATGCGGGTGCGGAAACGGTTTTTCTTACAACTGCGGCAGAGAATATGTATCTCAGTTCAAGCGTTGTCAAGCAGATCGCTTATTTTGGCGGCGATATAAGCCATTTCGTTCCCGAAATTATTCTTGATGATATAAAACAACGACTTATTAAAGAGAGGTAATTTTTATGAGTATTGATGAGATCCTTGAAGAGATGGACGAGCTTCTTGACAAAGCTTCATCCATGCCCTTTGTTGCGCATAAAAAGGTTATAGACGGCGAGCGTATGAGAGAGCTTATAAACGATGTTCGTCTTCATATGCCCCATGAGCTTAAAGAAGCAAAGAAGATCGAGTTCGACTGTCAGCGTATTCTTAACGAGGCAAAGATCACTGCCGAGAGCATTATCAGAAAAGCCGAGGAAAGAGCTGCTCAGATAGTTTCCCGTGAGGCTATCGTTGCGGAAGCAAGAAGAAAGGCTGTCGATATGATAACAAAGGCTCAGGCAGCCGCTAAAAGCTTACAGCAGAATGCTGCGGTTTCCGTTGCAAAAATGCTCAACGATACAGAGAATTATTATTCAAGAAGCCTTCAGAACATAAAGGCTGTCAAGAGCAAGCTCAGCACTACTCTTGCGGCTGATAATAAGGCTCTTAAAACAAATGCGCAGAATTCAGCGTCTGCTCCTAAAAAGTGATAACGAAAAATATAACCTGAGAAGAGTTGATTTTTCTCAGGTTATTTATAGATAATTTGAAAATTGGAGTGTTAAAAATGCTTACACATATTGGTACTAACACAATAGAAACTGAAAGATTAATACTTCGCCGATTTGAGTATACGGATGATAATGCAATGCTGAAATACTGGGTTGCTGACGAAAAAATACAGTCTTTATATTCTGAGCCTGTATATTCTACTAAAGACGCTGTAAGAGAATTACTTGATAAATATATTGGTTCTTATGAGAAAAATGACTATTACCGCTGGGCTGTTATTGAGAAAAAATCAGGCGAATGTATAGGACAGATAGCATATTTCCTTGTGGACAGCAAAAACCATTTTGCAGAAATTGAATACTGTATTGGTTCTGATTTTCAGTGTAAAGGCTTTGCAACTGAAGCAGCCAAAGCGGTAATTGCATATGGATTTGATAAAATAAATCTTCATAAAGTTCAGATTTGTACTAAAACCATAAATAAACCTTCCAAACGTGTTATAGAAAAGTGCGGATTTACATATGAGGGAACATTGCGTGATTATTTTTACATGGGTGGAGAATATGTTGGCAGATTGTATTTTTCTATTTTAAGAAATGAGTATAATGGAAAATTATAAACTCTTATTAACGTTCAAAAGGCTTGTTGAATGAGCCTATTTCAATTAAATTACCTTCCGGATCGGCTATATAGCAGGTTCTTTGCCCCCAAGGTTCAGTTGTTGGTTTTAAGATAGGAGCTGCACCCTTGGCAATAGCTTTATCATATTCAATATCTACTTCTTCAAAGGTATCCACATACAATGCGATTTCAAAGTGACCGTTAACGTGCTTAGAATATTCATAATTTCTATTTGTCATTTCTTCAAAGTCTTTTCTTCCATAGAGCAAGAATAATGTGCCGTCCTTTATCAGATACACGTTAGATGTATTTTCATCTTCTTTGATCTCAAAGCCAAGAACATCTCTGTAAAAACGAATCATTTTTTCCATATTATTTACAAATAATCCGAATCCGTCTAATTTCATAAATACCTCCGTAATATTAAAATAAAAGCCGCTTTTGAGATATCGCATCAAAGGCGGCTTTGTAACATTTTTGTTTTACTGCAATGTTCCGTGGGAGAGCGATTTCAGGTATGCGTTGATAAAGCCGTCGATATCGCCGTCCATAACAGCCTGAATGTTTCCGTTTTCAAAGCCTGTTCTGTGGTCTTTTGCGAGAGTATACGGCATGAAAACATAGGAACGAATCTGCGAGCCCCATGCGATCTCTCGCTGTACCCCCTTGATATCTTCGATTTTTTCAAGATGCTCACGCTCTTTTATCTCAACAAGCTTTGAACGGAGCATTTTCATTGCGTAGTCCTTATTCTGATACTGGCTTCGCTGAGTCTGACACGACACAACGATTCCGGTCGGTTTATGGATAAGACGTACTGCGGAACTGGTTTTGTTTACTTTCTGTCCGCCTGCTCCGCTGGAACGGTAAACTTCCATTTCAATATCTTCCGGACGGATATCAACTTCAATAGTATCGTCGATTTCAGGCATAACTTCAAGCGCTGCGAATGAAGTATGTCTTCTTCCGGATGCGTCGAACGGAGATATGCGGACAAGACGGTGGACGCCTGATTCCGATTTCATATAGCCGTAAGCGTTGTCTCCCTCGATAAGAATCGAAGCGGACTTCATTCCGGCATCATCTCCGTCGAGGTAATCCATGAGAGTTACCTTATAATCGTGACGCTCTGCCCAGTGATTATACATTCTATAAAGCATTTCCGCCCAGTCCTGAGCTTCTGTTCCGCCTGCGCCGGCATGGAAAGTCAGGATAGCGTTTGCACTGTCGTATTCGCCCGTGAGAAGAGTTGAAAGTTTTTCATCTTCAAGCTTGGTTTTGAATGTTTCGGCTTCTGCCTTTATTTCTTCAATAGAACTGTCGTCATCCTCTTCGATGGAAAGCTCGATTAGAGTTATAAGGTCTTCAAGACTGTCGTTGAGCTTGTTGTATTTTTCAATTTTGCGTTCAAGGGACTTCTGCTCTTTGAGAACCTTCTGGGAGATTTCAAGATCGTCCCAGAAACCGTCTTTTGCAGTTTCTTCGCTGAGAGCGGTTACTCTTTCTTTGGCTGTTTTTATATTCAGAACGTCGGCAAGCTCGGTCATTTCCTTGCGGTATCCGACCATTTCGACTCTGAGATCATCAAGAATAATCATAATTTCAAATCCTTTCATAGATACATACATTATATTTTACCACATTTTTTTCCATTCTGCAATGGTTTTGAGAAATTTTTTGGATTTTTGATTCTGAGAAATTTTCCAATCTGAATTTATCCAAATTTCATAGATGATTTTTACAAAAAAATCAATAACAATTTGTTATTTTTTCCAAAAAATTAATTTTCGGTATATTTTTTCGGAGAAATTTTTCATAGAGTGTTGATTTTTTTTTCTGCATAATGTATAATATATATGTATTTATCTGCCTTTGACTGTTTGCGGACTGATTTTTTTGTTTATATTGTCAAGAGGTCTGCGTATGAAACAGTTTCAGGAGAGTGGGAAATCGGCGAGCCGCTGCCGTAAAGCGGAAGCCGCTGTATCTGTTTGCTGCGGCTGTGGAGATTATTATGGATATTATACTCGTAACATCTTCGTTCAACGATGAGGTTCACGGCACTGATGATGAGAAAAAAACCGGATGCGGCGTTGTTCTTACTAAACCGGAAAACGCATCCAGATTCAGTAAGGGCGGCAAAATGACCGACCTTAAAGAAATCACCTGCGAAAAATGTAAAGAAAAGCTCGCAAAAAAAATCATCAAAGCCGATAAAAAGGAAATGGCAAAGCTTCTTAAAGAAGAGCGTGCAAGAGCTAAGAAGGGTATTGAGGACGAGGGTATTATTCCTTTGGGCAATACTACTGCGAAAATTACTAAAACTGAGGAACAAAAGCGTCTGGAAGAGGAAGAAAGATTAGCAGTTGCTAAAAGAGAAGCAGAAGAGGCTGCAAGAGCCGCAGAAGAAGCTGCTGCAAAGGCTGCCGCCGAAGAGGCTGAAAGAAAACGTGCTGCCGAAGAAGCTGAAAGAGCCGAGAGAGAGGCTTTGGAAGCTGCTGAAAAAATGAAGACAAATGATAAAGTCGCTCTTGATGATGATCTCGCTGAATTTGCTATAGATGTTCCGGAGGAAACTGAAGAGGAACCCGATCTTCAGGATGACTTCCTTGCTCAGTTCGCAATACAGAAGCCGGAAGAGGATGTTGATTCAAGCAAAGAACCGCTGATCCAGGATGATTTTCTTGCTCAGTTTGCAATACCTGTTCCTAAGCAGGATGATGAACCGGAGGAGATCGAAGAACCAGAAGAAATGGATGATATTTCTTTTGAGAATGTTGCTGCCCAGCCTGCTGTAGAAGAAATTCATTCGGAACAAGTTGAAAATAAACCTGAAATTGTTATTGAATCCGAGGATGACATTATGAAAATGTTCTCTATTGATCCTACCTCGGAGCAGACGGATGTATCAGCTTCTTCTGAACCTGTAAGCAAATATGAAAACGATTCGTCTGTTATTGATGTTGCCGAACATGAGTTGTCTGCTGTCGAGCCGGAACCTGAAGCTGAGCCGGAAGAACCGGAACAGCTTGATTTATCTGGAATTTCAGAGTGGGATGATGTTGTGAACCGTATTTTCGGTGTTCAGACATCAGAATCGGAAGAGATTCCCGCTGAAATGGAAGAGATTTCTTTACCTAAGATTGATGATACTCCTGCTGCGGAATCGGAAGCAGCAGAGCCAGTGATAGAAGAAATCGACGGTCCAGAACCGGAAGAGATTGCAGAACCTATGATAGAGGAAATCACAGTTCCAGAATCGGAAGAGGTTACAGAACCTATGATAGAGGAAATCACAGTTCAAGAACGGGAAGAGATTGCAGAACCTGTGATAGAAGAAATCGCAGTTCCCGAACCAGAAGAAGTAGCAGAACCTGTGATAGAGGAAATCGCAGTTCCCGAACCGGAAGAAGTAGCAGAACCTATGATAGAGGAAATCGCAGTTCCAGAACCGGAAGAAGCAGCAGAAC
>CAJKFZ010000116.1 GCA_905199285.1 uncultured Ruminococcus sp. | reverse complement strand
TCCTGCGCCAGTATTATGTTTTCAATACTTTTAATAATATAGTTATTAATTTCTATTTTAGCTTTCACGTTCTCACCTCATTTCCAATTTGTTCAGCATTGTTCGGATTTGCTCATTGCTGTCTTATTCGGGATAACTATTGTTGTTTTCCCTGTAGATATATAATACCACATAAGTTGCCTAAAGTCAATGATCTTTAGATAACTTATGTGGTCTAAAATTGTTTTTTGTATGTTTGAACAATTACAAACGTGGTCTTTTATAAAAAATCCACAAAAGTTAGTAGTTCATAAAATTAACTCTTGATTTTAGCTAACAAATGTGGTACAATGTGAAAAAGGAGGTATGTTAATGACTACAAAGGATATACTTAAAAAACTAAGAAGAAGTAAAAACCTTTCTGCTCAACAGGTAGCGGATGGATGCGATATGTCGCTCGGTGTATATAAAAAATACGAATCTGGTGAACGTGGAGTAGGAACACCGGCACTACTCAAACTCGCTGACTTTTACGACGTAACTACCGATTATCTTCTTGGCAGACCAGATGCAAAACCACCAGCTGATCCTGTTGAAGAGTTCGTTGATAAAGTGCAGATGAAGGAGCAGGAACAGATTATTCTAAAAAAATGGCTCGCACTGGATGAAAAGCAGCGGCGAGTGGTTTTTGATTTCATGGTTGATATTGTTCATGAATATGAATCAGCATCTGTGCAGTCGAATGCACAAAACCAATCGGAGACAATTCAACGAAACGATACATACGGCTTTTCAGAGCAGGCAATCGCAAGAAGTAGCGAAAGCAATTATAAGCCTGCTCCGACGGAAGAACAGTATAACGAGTTCATTGATCTTCCGGACGATATGCTGGGCGAATAATTCCCAATAAATAGGTATTTTTCCATAATCTTTGCAATGACAAAAACACCTCTGACTATTACAATAGTAGTCGGAGGTGTTTTTCTATGAACAACTATGACACTTATAAATATGCCCGGGACATGGCATGGCAGTTCCTTATTGATAATCAGGTTTCGGAATTGCCTTTAAAATTATCAGTGATATGCAGAAACAAAGGCTATCGCCTGCTCCTTGATTCCAAAGGCTCATATCTTCAAACTAATGATCGAGGAGCAACATTCTTGAACGACGGTCAATGGCAGATCGTCTTGAATCCTTCCGACAGCGTTAAGGTTCGCCGCTACACTCTGGCTCATGAGCTTGGACACATTTATCTCAAGCATCCGCTTCATGACGGAAAATTCGGACGTTCATTTGGCATTCAAAGGATTCCGAAAACTCCCGAAGAATATCAGGCGGAACGTTTCGCAATTGATATCCTTGCTCCTGCCTGCGTTCTGTGGGGATTGAATCTGCACACCGCAGAAGATATTTCAGAAATATGCAATATCTCTATGCAATCAGCAAAGATTCGTGCTGAACGAATGGAACTTCTGTATCAGCGAAATATGTTCCTGTCACATCCATTAGAGCGTAAAGTTTTTCAACAATTTTGTAAATTTGTGGAAAATTACCAAATAATTTGAAAATCCTTATCTAAATAGCAAATTGAATTTGTCGAGTTTGTGTGATAAAATGTTACTATAATATTTTATCTTAGGAGAAATAAAAAATGAGCAATATAATTATAGCTTTTATTGTATTATGTATTTTAATTGCTTTTTTACAAGAATATCCAGTATTTCTTATTATAATCGCTATAACAGTTATTAGCATATTAATTATAAATATTGTAAGTAATGATAAGAAAAAGCGTGAAGAAGCTGCGGAAATATGGAGGAAAGAACAAGAACAAAAAGATAAAGAACACGAAAAATATATCAGAGAATTAGAACAACGTAAACTTTTAAAAATGGAGCAGGAACGGCAGAAGCGTTTACAAAAACACAAAAAATCTATATCAGAGCAACAACGTCAGATGCTTTCAGAAAAGGAATTTACATTTGATGAGGCTATAGATGTTTACTTGAAAACCGATCATAAATCTGGTAAAGCGATATATGATTACAATACTTATTTCAGCGATGCATTTTGTTGTATATTAAAAGGGTTATCACAATGTGAGATTAAATTATCAGATGAAAAAGTTCTGCGTCAAGTTGAAATGTGTAATCCTATAGAAGAAACTAAGAATATTACAAAAGCTACTAAATATGAAAAGCTACATGATTTTATAGCAATTGATACCGAGACAACAGGGTTAAAATGCGGCGGTAATGATATTATAGAAATATGTGCTATAAAATTTTTAAAATTCAGACCTGTTGAAAAATTTCACACATATCTAAAGCCACGTAAAAGCATTCCAGAATCAGCAACAGCAATTAACGGTATAACAGATGATATGGTGTGCAATGCGCCTAAATTTTCCCAGATCAAATCGAGTTTACAAGATTTTATAGGTGATTTGCCGCTTGTTGCACATAATGCTCCTTTCGATATAAAATTTTTACACGTTAGCGGTTTGAATCTTGAAAACCACAGTGATAAGGTCTATGACACGTTAAAGCTTTCCAGATTGAAGTTGCGAGATTATGACGGTTCAAAATTTGAAAGTTATAAATTAAGTGATTTATGTGAGGAATTAAATATACGTTGCAATGATTTTCACAGTGCTGATGCGGATGCTTTAGCCTGCGGACTTCTTTTCATTGAAATATTAAAGTCAATAAAAGAAGTAGATAGCGTTGATGATTTTTAATAAAAAATCCGCCCAGTGCGCCAACACTGAACGGATTTAAAATAAAGGACGTACTATAACACACATCACAACAATGATATTATAGCACGTCCTTTTAAAAATATCAAATTTTAAGGAGGAAAACTATGAGATTACCGAATGGCTATGGCTCAATAACAAAACTGTCCGGAAACAGAAGAAAGCCATATATCGTCAGGCTTACAACGGGCTATGATGATGAGGGCAGACAACTCAGACAGGTTCTCGGATACTACGCAACAAGAAAAGCTGCTCTCGAAGCTCTTGCTGCGTACAGCGAGAATCCATATGATATTAATGCATCAAGACTCACCTTTTCTCAGCTATATGATAAATGGAGCGAAGAAAAATACAAGGAGCTGTCCCAGTCAGCGATCAGAACATATAAATCAGCATATTCATACTGTAAGCCACTTTACGATATAAGAATCGCTGACATCAAGACGCCTCATATGCAGGATATTGTAGACAATGCTGATGTCGGAGTTACTACTCGTGCGAGAATTCAAAGTCTTTTTCGACTAATGTTTAAGTATGCAATGAAATATGATTATATCAAAAAGGATTATGCTGAGTATGTAAAGCGTCCAAAAGTTGAAGTTGAAAAAGAACGTGTACCGTTCAGCAATGATGAGATTCAAAGATTGTGGGATTTATCAGATAATCATACCGGACAAATAGTTCTGATTATGATATATACCGGCTGGAGACCTTCAGAGCTTAGTCTTATGACTTTTGAGAACGGCATTGATATTAACAACAAAACAATGCAGGGAGGTATAAAAACCGAAGCCGGAAAAGATAGGATAGTACCGATTTGTGATAAAATTTTTCCCTTTGTCGAGAAGATGCACGCAAATGGCTTTTCCGGTATTTCATCTGATGAAAACGGGAAGCTTCTGAATTATAATCAGCTTTACAGAAAAATCACAGGATTTTTTGAAGAAAATGACTTCAATCACATTCCTTATGAAACTCGGCATACCTTTGCAACTATGCTTGATAATAAGAATATAAATGCCAAAGTAAAGAAACTTCTGCTCGGACATTCCTCAAACGATGTGACTGAAAAGGTGTATACTCATAAAACAATAGAGCAACTAAGAGAGGCGGTAAACTCTCTATAATTTTAGCTCTTATTTGTTACCTTTATGATACCTATATGTTACCTATCTATGTTTTCACGCCTGTTCTCTGTGCAATTTATACAAACAAAAAAATCCCCTGAATACGAGATTCAGGGGATAATTTATTGCATGAAAATTACTTCATAGCCTCTTCAACAGCAACTGCACAAGCAACAGTAGCGCCAACCATCGGGTTGTTACCCATACCGATAAGACCCATCATTTCAACGTGAGCCGGAACAGAAGAAGAACCTGCAAACTGAGCGTCAGAATGCATTCTTCCCATTGTATCAGTCATACCGTAAGAAGCAGGACCTGCTGCCATATTATCAGGGTGAAGAGTACGTCCTGTACCGCCGCCTGAAGCAACAGAGAAATACTTCTTGCCAGCGTCGTTGCATTCCTTCTTGTAAGTACCTGCAACAGGATGCTGGAATCTTGTCGGGTTAGTAGAGTTACCTGTGATAGAAACGTCAACCTTTTCTTTCCACATGATAGCAACGCCCTCTGTTACGTCGTTTGCGCCGTAGCAGTTAACCTTAGCACGAAGTCCGTCGGAATAAGCCTTACGGAAAACTTCCTTAACTTCGCCAGTGTAGTAATCCATTTCTGTTTCAACATATGTAAAGCCGTTGATTCTTGCAATGATCTGAGCAGCGTCCTTGCCAAGACCGTTGAGGATAACACGAAGAGGCTTCTGACGAACCTTATTAGCCTTTTCAGCGATACCAATAGCGCCTTCAGCAGCAGCAAATGATTCGTGACCTGCAAGGAATGCGAAACATTCTGTTTCTTCCTCAAGAAGCATCTTTCCGAGGTTACCGTGACCAAGACCTACCTTACGCTGGTCGGCAACAGAGCCTGGAATACAGAAAGCCTGAAGACCTTCACCGATAGCAGCAGCAGCGTCAGCAGCCTTAGTGCAGCCCTTCTTGATAGCGATAGCACAGCCTACAGTGTAAGCCCACTTAGCGTTCTCGAAACAGATAGGCTGAATGCCTTCAACGAGCTTATAAATATCAAGACCTTTTTCTTTACATACATCAGCACATTCTTCGATTGTTTTAATACCATACTGTTCAAGAACAGCGAGAATCTGCTTTTCTCTTCTCTCATATGATTCAAATAAAGCCATTTTACAAATCCTCCTTATTCTTTTCTTGGGTCAACGATCTTAACAGCGTCAGCAACTCTTCCGTACTGACCCTTAGCCTTTTCAAAAGCTGTGTTAGCGTCGTCGCCAGCCTTGATGAAGTCCATCATCTTGCCGAAGTTTACAAACTGATAGCCGATAATCTCGTCATCCTCGTTAAGAGCGATGCCTGTAACATAGCCGTCTGTCATTTCAAGATAGCGAGGACCCTTTGCGAGAGTACCGTACATTGTACCAACCTGTGAACGAAGTCCCTTACCGAGATCTTCAAGTCCTGCGCCGATAACAAGTCCGCCCTCAGAGAAAGCGCTCTGTGAACGACCGTAAACGATCTGGAGGAAAAGCTCTCTCATAGCAGTATTGATAGCGTCACAGACGAGGTCTGTATTAAGAGCTTCAAGAATAGTTCTTCCTGGAAGAATTTCAGAAGCCATAGCAGCGGAATGAGTCATACCTGAACATCCGATAGTTTCAACAAGAGCCTCCTGAATTACACCGTCCTTAACATTGAGTGTAAGCTTACAAGTACCCTGCTGCGGAGCGCACCAGCCGATGCCGTGTGTAAAGCCGGAAATATCCTTGATTTCCTTAGCCTTAACCCACTTTGCCTCTTCCGGGATTGGAGCAGCGCCATGAGCAACGCCCTGTTTTACAGGACACATTGTTTCAACTTCATGAGAATAGATCATATAATTACTCCTTTCATATTCAGAACAAAAAATTGAGTGTTCTGGCGTATATAGACGTTATACAACATTTTCAGCCAAATGTGTATCTCTTATACACGATTTATTATATCACTCTATGCGAATTTTGTCAACTTCTTTTTTAAAGCATATTCAAACAAAATACAGCACATATATTTTTTTCAAATTACCTATTGACATTTTATAACTTCGGTCGTATAATATATTTGCGGCAATTATTATTGCCGACATTAATCACTGAAGAGTAAAAATGCGTTCGCTATATCGGTTTTGCCGGTATTACAGTGCTGATTGGACGGGGAGTTGCCGATCAGACGAAAGGTCGTATGACTTGCGGTTCGCATTTTGCATCCCGCTTCATAGGACTAAAGAAAATTATTCTGCCTTCTTTTCTTGTCGTATGAGTGAGGAAAAGGAGGTATTTTTTTATGATCACAAACAAAAACAACACAGCCGTCGGCAGCATGAAGCTTTTCGGAAATGCAAGAGTTATGGTTATTTCAGCTCTTTTCATCGCCATGAGTATCGTTCTCGGAAAGCTTCTTGCGTTCAACATCGGAGTCAACATCCGCATCAGTTTTGAGAATCTTCCATTGCTTATGGCTGGCATTTTCTTCGGACCATTTGTCGGAGCGGCAGTCGGCGCAGGAGCAGACCTTATCGGCTGTCTTATAGTCGGATATGCTATAAATCCGATAATTACGCTTGGTGCAGCTTCTATAGGATTATGTGCAGGACTTGTTTCGATGCTTCCGTTTTGGAAGAAAACTCTTGCTAAAACGGCATTCTCAATCGGAACAGCCCATATTATCGGCTCGATGCTTTTAAAGTCGATCGGACTTTACGTTTATTACCATACTCCGATAAGTGTTCTTATGCTCAGAATACCGCTTTATATCGGAATTGGAATACTCGAATTTTATATAATTTACCTGCTTCTGAAAAACAAATCCTTTTCAGAACAGCTTGAAAAGGTGTGCAAAAAATGACAGAATACGAAAAGGCTCTTGATTACATGAAAAAAGCTGCCGAAAGAGGCAGCAAGCTTGGTCTTTCACGAATAGAAGAACTTCTCGGCTTAATCGGAAATCCACAGGATAAAATAAAAATTATCCATGTTTCAGGAACGAACGGAAAAGGATCTTTTTGCGCCATGTTATGCTCTGTTCTGAAAAATTCAGGCTATAAGGTCGGGAGCTTTTCGTCACCGGCAATTACTAAAGTAAACGACAGTTTCCGCATCAACTGCGATGAAATCTCCGATGAGGAATTTGCTTCGATTATCAATGATATCGCTCCGATATGCGAAAGTATGGACGATAACCCCACTGAATTCGAGGTTCTCACAGCCGCCGCATTTGAACTTTTTTTCAGAAGCAGCTGCGATATTGCCGTAGTTGAATGCGGAATGGGCGGTGATCTTGATTCAACGAATATGATCGGCTCTCCCCTGCTCTCGGTCATAACCAACGTCCAGAAAGACCACTGCGGCTTTCTCGGCAATACTATCGAGGAAATTGCCGCACATAAAGCCGGAATAATAAAACATGGCAGACCTGTTTTTTTCGGCGGAGAAATCGATAATATTCCACAGTCAATCATAAATGCCGCAAAAGAGAAATCCGCTCCGCTTTTCACTAAAAACTGGTCGAAAATAAAATACAATTTTCCGGAATCTGTTTTCAGTCTTTCCGGAACTTTATTCAATTACAAGGGAATGAAAATAAATCTCCCCCTACTTGGAACATATCAGCTCGGAAACGCTGTAAACGTACTCAACTGCGTCGAAATTCTAAAGGATGAGGGACTTGAAATACCGTATAACGCTGTAAAAAGCGGTATTGAAAATTCAAAATGGCACGGCAGATTTGAGGTTTTAAGAAAAAAACCGATAGTCATTTTCGATGGTTCTCATAATCCCGACGGAATCAAATATGCGGCGGAAAGTATTGAACTTTATTTCAAAGACAAAAAAATTGCTCTTCTTATCGGAGTTATGGCGGATAAGGAATATGAACTTTATGCGGATATGCTCGGCGGACTTATCGACCAATGCTTCGCCGTTTCTCCGGATAATCCACGTTCGCTCGATAATCGGATTCTTGCAGAAAGCTTTGTCCGAAAAGGTATTGGTTCGTCTGCGTTTGATAATCTTGAGGACGGAGTTAAAGCAGCTTTCGATCATGCGAAGAACAAGGATATTCCGCTTATTGCCCTCGGCTCGCTTTATATGTACAGGGAATTTATTGAAGCTTTGGAAAAATGTTAAGGGAGGACAAATTCCACAATAACAACATTACTGTTTTGTTCATTTTAAGCGGACAGTTTCCCCTATTTCCTGTTAAAGATGTATTCTCTCTATG
>CAJKFZ010000115.1 GCA_905199285.1 uncultured Ruminococcus sp. | reverse complement strand
CTGGGTTCGTTATTACGTATTCCTTGTTTTTTAGATCAAAATGTCCGTAGTGCATATTTTTTCTCCTTTTGTGCTGATAAACGGCAGAGCTATTCCGTAAACAGCTTAATAATAGTAGTTTTATTATACCATTTTTTTCAATACGTTTCAAGTACTTTACAATAATTTATGAAATTTTTTTGAATTAAAATCAGCAGATAAGTTGTACAATTCCAACAATTTTTTATAAAAAAATTCGTTTGTTTTTTTCTCGCAAAGACTTGAAACATATAAAAAAATATGGTATAATAGTAGAGATATTTGAATTCGTGTATTCTAATGGAGGTATTTTATTATGTCAACGCTCGAAATCGTCGGAGGAGTAGTTCTCCTTATCATAAGCGCTCTTGTTATCATTCTTTGTCTTTCACAGGAACAAAAATCACAGGATAGTATGTCTGCCGCTCTTACAGGAGCAAGCAGCGATTCTTTCTACGGAAAAAACGAAGGCAGAACTAAGGAAGCTATTCTCAATAAGATCACAAGAACTCTTGGAATTATAATGTTCGTTATTGTTCTTGCAATTAATTTAATTCCAATTTTATCCAAGTAATCAAAATCAGCCCTGTGACTTAGTCATGGGGTTTATTTTTTAAAGTGAGGTAATTATGCCAGAAAAAAGAAAAAAGAAATCTGCTGCAAAAAAATCAAACGGATCATGCAGCGTGGAAAGCTATAAAAATAAAATCGTTACATTCCTTACGGCTTACGGAAAAAAACTTATGCCGCTCAGCGAGCTCGAAGCAAAGTGCCGCACTAAAAAGCAGGGCAGAGATAATTTCATCTCCGCTTTTGACGAACTGCGTACAGAAGGCGTTATCACTATGAAAAAAGGGATGAAAGCCGGTCTTTGCTCACGTCTGGGAATAGTATGCGGAACGGTTTCACGTCTCAGCCGGACTTTCGGTTTTGCTGTTTCTGATAACGGAACAGAATACTTCATCCCCGGAAAATATATGCTCGGAGCAATGCCGGAAGACCGTGTTCTCATCGTCGATATCGCTTCACGTTCAGGCGAACCGGAGGGCGAAATAATTGATATTATCAGTTTCGGAAGCGCGCAGATGACGGGAAAAATAGAATTTGCCGACGGAAAACCGTACCTCGTTCCGGATAACGCCTCAAGAAATCATATTATAATATCGGAAAACGAAAGCGTCCCTTTCAATAACGGCGACAAGGTTCTTGCGGAAATCGTTTATCGTGGACGCCGTCACGCCGAGCATAAGGTTAAAATAACCGGAGTTTTCGGAAGCTCCGACTATGCTTCTTCATGTGCGGCTTCTATCCTTATATCTCACGGCGCACCGATGGAATTTCCGGAGGACGCTCTTAAAGAAGCAAGAAAGATCTCCGAGGGCGGCATTCAGGATTATTCATTCAACAATCGTGAAGACCTGCGAAATCTCAATATTTTCACCATCGACGGAGCTGAATCAAAAGACCTCGATGACGCTGTTTCGCTTTCAAAAACGGACAAAGGTTATCTTCTCGGAGTCCATATCGCCGATGTTTCGCACTATGTCAAGGGAAACAGCGCTCTCGACAAAGAAGCTCTGAAACGTGGAACAAGCATCTATTATGCCGATAAAGTGATTCCAATGCTCCCGAAAGAGCTTTCAAACGGCATATGTTCGCTTAATCCGAACGAGGACAGACTCACTCTTTCCGCCTTTATCGAACTGGACAGCGAAGGTGAAATGCTCTCATACCGATTCTGCAAAAGTGCGATACGTTCAAGAGTCAAGGGAGTTTACTCGGAAATCAATTCGATTATTTCTGGTTCCGCAGACGATGAGATCAGTGAGAAATACGCTCATGTACGCAGCGAGATCGGTCTTATGAATGAACTTGCCGATATTCTTATCGCTAAAAAGGCTCGGAGAAACGCTCCGGAAATCGAAACGACCGAAAGCAAGCTGATAATTGACGAAAACGGTGTTTGCTGCGATATAGCCGCAAGAGAGCGTGGAAAGGCTGAACGCATTATCGAGGAATTCATGCTCACTGCAAACGAAGCCGCCGCAAAACTTGCAAGAGATAAAAAAGTCCCGTTCGTCTACCGTATTCACGAAGCTCCGCCGGAAGCCAAAACGGAAAATCTTCGTGAAACGCTTATAAGACTTGGCATAGAATGTCCGCCTTTTACAGAATTCAAGCCGTATCATGCAGCAAAAATTCTCGAAAATGCCCGTGATACAGATAAATATGAAGCCGTAAATCTGATGGTTCTCCGCTCGATGGCAAAGGCGAAATACTCTCCGGAACCGCTTGGGCATTTCGGACTCGTCCTTGATGACTACGCCCATTTCACCTCTCCTATCCGCCGTTATCCCGACCTTGCGATCCATAGAATAATTACGGATATTCTTGCCGGATATGGAAACGAGTGGATGAATAAGCGTTACTCCGGATTCGCCGTGAACGCTTCCGAACGCTCTTCCGCCGCTGAAATACGTGCCGTTTCTATTGAACGTGAATGCGAGGACTGCTACAAAGCAGAGTTCATGCGTCCGCATATCGGAGAGGTTTTCGACGCACGAATTTCAAGTGTTACCGAATTCGGATTCTACGCTCAGCTCCCGAATACAGTCGAGGGACTTGTTCATATAAGAACTCTGCCGGAGGGCGAATACGATTACTCTGAACCTATTTCGCTTACGGAAAAATTCAGCGGAACTTCATATACTCTCGGTCAGGCGGTTCAGGTAATCTGCGCCGCAGTCAATGTCAGCGACGGAACGGTCGATTTCGTGCTGAACAGCGATGACGAATAGGAGGATTTAACTATCATGAAAAAAAAATTTACAGCCGCAGCCCTTTTTACTGCCTCTTTGCTTGCTATATCGGGATGCTCCAAAAAAACGGAAAAGACTTCGGATACAACTTCCGAGCCAAGCGCTTCGCAGAGCGAGACTACTCTCCAGCCCGATCCGCTTTCTCCCGTGGAAGAAAGCACTGCGGAATCTTCTGACGAAAAATCAACAACAGTATCTTCAACAGCTGCTCCGACGGAAACAACTGTTACAACCGCCTCTGTAACTCAGCAAGCCGATCCACAAGGCAGCGGAGCTTTTTCCTATGACGATAACGGAGCAGTCAGCTTCAATACGGATATTTCTCAGCAGGACGACCGTACCCTGATCGCCGCCGCACAGGCTCTTTTTGAATCCGCCTGCCGCACTCAATGGGATTATACTGTCGGATGCCCGTACGATATCGACTCCGGAGATATTGTTGAAAATCAATTCGGCTGGCAGTTCTGCCGCATTACAAATAGCGGAATAAATTATCTCAGCGACGTTGAAAATGATTACTATAAAGTTTTTAGCAGCAGATATCCGAATCAGCTTGGCGACTTGTATATGGAGCAGAACGGCTCGGTTTACGTTACAAGCGGAGCAAGAGGTATGGATCTTTATTACTCCAGTTCTCAGATAACCGGAATCGAATCCCGAACTGATGACGAGATTTTTTTCACTGTTGAGAATTTTTACACCGGTACTGATTTCAACAGTTCCGAAGCCTATTCCCAGACAGATACTTTTTCAGTCGTTATCGACGACAGCGGAACTTGGAAAGCCGGTCAGTTCAAATTGCCTTACTGACATTTATTATTTGCGGGGACTCTGTCCCCATACCCCTGCCAAAGGGATATTATCCCTTTGGAAACCCAGTATTAAGTAAAGAGCATACCCATTTGTGGGTATGCTCTTTACTTAGGATTGAACATCCATTAGAACAACAGATTTTAGCAGAAATATAAAGGATATATTCCTACAAATACACGCAGTAGAACAGCTTGAGCTGCTACTCTTTTTCGCAGACGGAAACTACAAATTTTCCCTTCTGCAAAATATACTGCCTGAAACGGAATCCTTCGGGATGAACGGAGATTCTGTCTCCGTCAAGAATAAATTCTGCTTTCGCAAGTGGATAAGATAATCCTGTTCCGAGTGCCTTTATATAGGATTCTTTCAGCGTCCACAAACGAAAGAAAATCAGGTCTTTTTCACTTTCTTCCGCACTCTCAATAAGAGCTTTTTCTGCTTCGGAAAAGGCTCTTTTGATAACGTTGACGTGGTACGCCCGAACTTTTTCGCAGTCTATTCCGCATTCTTTTTTTCCGGCAATACAAGCTGCAATGCCGTCTCCATGAGAAAGATTATATTGTATCTCAGGATGCTCCGCAAGAAACGGTTTCCCATATTTGCCCTTGATAATCGGAGTAGACTCGCTGTAGTCAACTCCAAAACGTTTAAGACATTCCCTGAGCAGCTTATGAGCGTGGGTATGCTGTTCTTTTTTATCCAGTTCAATTAACGAAATTTCTATCATATTATCACCATGTAAATTATAGCAAATCTCAGTCAAAAAAACAAGAGGCTGCCGCACTTTAATGCGACAGCCAATTTTATTTATTCAGAAATTATTCCTGACCGTAAAGTGTTGTAAGCTTAGTAAGATAATCATATCTGTCCTTAGCGTTAGCAACAGCAGCGTCAAACAGAGCCTCTGCTCTTTCAGGATTCTGACGAGCGAGAGAATTGTAACGAACCTCACCCATAAGGAAGTTCTTATACTCGTCTGTGTTAGGAGCCTTAGAATCGAGGATAAACGGATTCTTGCCAGCTTCCTTGAGTGCAGGATTGTATCTGTAAAGGTGCCAGTAACCAGCCTCAACAGCCTTCTTCTCTTCTGCCTGAGCAGTAGCCATACCAGTCTTGATACCGTGGTTGATACAAGGAGCATAAGCGATAATGATCGAAGGACCGTCATAAGCCTCAGCCTCGGCAAATGCCTTGATACACTGATTCATATTTGCGCCCATAGCAACGTGAGCAACGTAAACGTAGCCGTAGCTCATTGCGATACCAGCGAGATCCTTCTTCTTCATAACCTTACCGGCAGCTGCAAACTGTGCAATAGCGCCCGTAGGTGTAGACTTAGACGCCTGACCGCCTGTATTGGAGTAAACCTCTGTATCGAATACGAGGATATTAACGTTCTTGCCGGAAGCAATTACATGGTCGAGACCGCCGAAACCGATATCGTAAGCCCAACCGTCGCCGCCGAAGATCCACTGAGACTTCTTGCTGAGGTAATCCTTTTCAGTGAGAATAGCCTTAGCGTCATCGCATCCGCAGGCTTCAAATGCAGCAATAAGCTTGTCAGTAGCTACAGCATTTGCAGCGCCGTCATTGTATGTTGCGAGGTATTCGTCAATAGCAGCCTTAACCTCTGGCTTTTCAGCCTTTTCCTTTATAGCGAGAACCTTATCGGTAACTCTCTTACGGAGCGTTTCCTGAGCAAGATACATACCGTAACCGAACTCAGCGTTATCCTCGAAGAGTGAGTTGTGCCATGCCGGACCTCTGCCCTTCTTGTTTACTGTATAAGGAGTTGAAGGTGCGCTGCCGCCCCAGATTGAAGAACATCCTGTTGCGTTAGCTATGAGCATTCTGTCGCCAAAGAGCTGTGTAACGAGCTTAGCGTAAGGAGTTTCGCCGCATCCTGCGCAAGCGCCGGAGAATTCGAGAAGCGGCTGTCTGAACTGTGAACCCTTAACTGTTTCAGCCTTGAACTTAGCAGCAACCTCAGGCTTTTCGTCGATAGTAACGCCGTAGTTGAATACTTCCTGCTGATCCATCTGTGAAGCGATAGGCTCCATAACGAGAGCTTTTTCCTTAGCAGGACAGACATTAGCGCAGACTCCGCATCCTGTACAGTCAAGAGTAGAAACAGTCATAGTGAACTTGAGTCCAGCCATAGCAGGCTTGAAATCAACGATCTTAGCAGCAGCCGGAGCAGCCTCTGCCTCTGCTTCTGAAAGCGCAACAGGTCTGATTACAGCGTGCGGACAAACGTATGCGCACTGGTTACACTGGATACAATTTTCAGGGATCCAGTTCGGAACCTTAACAGCGATACCTCTCTTTTCAAAAGCGGCAGAACCCTGTGGGAAAGTACCATCAGCCATATCAACGAATGTTGAAACAGGAAGGCTGTCGCCCTTCTGAGCGTTGCATGGAATCTGAATATTGTTTACATAGTCCTGAAGCTTCTTATCGTCGCATGAAACGGCAGCCATACCAACCTGAGTGTCGGCAGCGTCAGCCCATGAAGCAGGAACGTCGATCTTAACGATATTCTGGTGACCTGCGTCGATAGCATTCCAGTTCTTCTCAACAACATCCTGACCCTTCTTGCTGTATGAAGCCTCAGCAGCAGCCTTCATATATTTAAGAGCGTCCTCGAAAGGAATGATGTTTGCGAGCTTGAAGAAAGCGGACTGGAGAATTGTGTTGATTCTTGTACCCATTCCTGTTTCTTCACCGAGCTTAACACCGTTGATAGTGTAGAAATTGATGTTATTCTGAGCGATATATCTCTTAACCTGTCCGGGGAGATTAGCGTCAAGCTCCTCAGGGCTCCAGATAGTGTTAAGGAGGAATGTTCCGCCCGGCTTGATATCGGAAACCATATCGTATTTGTCGATATAGCTCTGGTTATGACAGGCAACGAAATCAGCCATATTTATAAGGTAAGTCGACTTGATAGGCGATTTACCAAAACGGAGGTGCGAAATTGTAACACCGCCGGATTTCTTGGAGTCGTATGCAAAGTAAGCCTGAGCGTAGAGGTCTGTGTGGTCGCCGATGATTTTGATAGAATTCTTGTTAGCGCCAACAGTACCATCTGAACCGAGTCCCCAGAACTTGCAGGCAGTTGTGCCGGCAGGAGCTGAATCAGGGTTAGCTTCAAGCGGAAGTGAAAGATTTGTAACGTCGTCCTCGATACCGATAGTGAATCTCTTCTTGGAATCGTTCTTGAATACTGCAACGATCTGAGCGGGAACAGTGTCCTTTGAACCGAGACCGTAACGTCCTGTAAATACAGGGATATTGTTGAACTTAGTGTCCTTGAGAGCGGCAACAACATCGAGGTAAAGCGGTTCGCCGAGAGAACCAGGTTCCTTTGTTCTGTCGAGAACTGAAATTCTCTTAACGCTGTCCGGAATAACTTCAACAAGCTTGTCTGCAACGAAAGGTCTGTAAAGACGAACCTTAACAAGACCGTACTTGCCGCCGTTAGCGTTAAGGAAGTCGATAGTTTCCTCGATCGTATCGTTTACAGAACCCATAGCGACGATCACGTGTTCAGCGTCAGCAGCGCCGTAGTAGTTAAAGAGCTTGTAATCCGTACCAATAAGGTCGTTCACCTTATTCATGTATTCTTCAACGATAGCCGGAAGAGCGTCGTAATACTTGTTGCAAGCCTCACGAGCCTGGAAGAAGATATCAGGGTTCTGAGCTGAACCACGAAGAACAGGTCTTTCAGGGTGAAGAGCGCCGTCTCTGAATCTCTGAGCAGCGTCTTTATCGAGAAGATCATAAAGAGTAGCGTCGTCCCATGTTTCAATCTTCTGAATTTCGTGAGAAGTACGGAATCCGTCGAAGAAATGGAGGAAAGGAACTCTGCCCTTGATCGTTGAAAGATGAGCAACAGCACCGAGATCCATTACTTCCTGAGCATTGGAAGAACAGAGCATAGCGTAACCTGTCTGACGGCAGGCATAAATATCAGAATGATCTCCGAAAATATTAAGAGCGTGTGAAGAAACGCATCTTGCGGAAACGTGAATAACGTTCGGAAGAAGTTCTCCGGCGATCTTATACATATTAGGAATCATAAGGAGAAGTCCCTGTGAAGCCGTGTATGTAGTCGTAAGAGCGCCCGCTGCAAGAGAACCGTGAACAGTACCAGCAGCACCGGCTTCAGACTGCATTTCTGCAACAGTAACAGGCTGTCCGAAAAGATTCTTTTTATCTTTGGCAGACCAACTGTCTGTAACCTCAGCCATAACTGATGAAGGAGTGATCGGATAGATGGCAGCGACATCTGTAAATGGATATGAAACCCAAGCAGCGGCATTATTACCGTCCATGGTTTTCATTTTTCTTTTAATTGCCATAGGAATGACCTCCTGAAAAGTAAATTTAACGTGTTATATATTGGTAAGAGAAAACATTGACCAAGTATAACTGCTTTTTATATTATAACATAAAAACTAAAATTTGTAAACACCTTTTTTATAATTATGGTAGAAATTTATATATATT
>CAJKFZ010000114.1 GCA_905199285.1 uncultured Ruminococcus sp. | reverse complement strand
AAAATGGGTGTTCTCGATAAATTTAATGGTGTAAGCAGAGGCGTTTCCGAAAAGACTAAAAATATGTCTGAGGCAAATAACCTCAAGAGAAAGATTCTGTATGAAGAAGAAAGAATCGTTGAGATTTTTACTGATATGGGTAAAAAATATTATAAGAATCCCAACGAAGATCCGGCTGCTCTCAAGCTGCTCTGTGATGATATTGACCAGAGACGCAGAAGAATCAAGAAAATGAGATACGAGCTGAATCAGATCAGAGGCTATAAGGTTTGTCCTAAGTGCGACGCAGAGGTAAACGATCGTTTCCAGTTCTGCGGACGCTGCGGTGCAAGACTTCCTGATATGGATGATGAGGATTTTTTATCTCTTGAATCCAATGATTACTATACAGAAAGCAGCAATAATTTCTTCAACGCAGATTCAAACAAGAACTATTAATCAAAACATGAAGGCTGTTCTGGTAAAAACGGAACAGCCTGTTTTTTAGGAGAAATATGAAAATATGTAAGTTTATTTTAGAGCTTATCGCTCTTGTTATTTTTTGCAGTCTGATTCCGTTATGGAAGATTGTTCCGCTGAGTAATGCACCAAAAATTGCATTTACGATTTTATTTTCAATTGTTTATATATGTATAATTTTCCGCAAAGGAAAAGAAAAATCCGGCAATAAAAAACTCAGGCGGCTGAATAGGGGAGTATGTCTTGTTCAGCTTTCAGCGTTTGCCATTGTTGCAGAGCTTGTTGCGCTTACGATTTTCTTTGTGAAAGAACTTCAAAGCGGTGTAGTCAATGCTGTTTTTGCAGTTGTTATGCCGATCATTGCTATTGGGATAATCATGTTTGCCGGAATTATACGTATAGCTTTGAATTCAAGACAGATCAAAATTAAAGATCATGTTTTAATGGTTTGCTTCTGGTGGCTTCCTATAGTTAATTTATTTCTGGCAAGAAGGTTTTATAAAGTTGCCGGAAGAGAATACATTGTTGAAAGCGACCGCATAGAGCTTGAAAACGCTCGTGCTGAAAACGAAATCTGCCGCACTAAATATCCCGTTATTATGGTTCATGGAATTTTTTTCCGTGACTGGCAGTTTTTTAATTATTGGGGAAGAATTCCGTCAGCGCTCATTCGTAACGGAGCAACGATTTACTATGGAAAACAGCAGTCGTCCAGTTCGGTTGCAAGAAGCGCCGAGGAGATTCGCAGAACGATTCTGAAGGTTATTGAAGAAACAGGTGCGGAGAAAGTCAATATTATCGCTCATTCAAAGGGCGGACTGGACAGCCGTTATGCAATAAGCTGTCTTGGAATGGATAAATATGTTGCAACCCTTACAACGATAAATACTCCGCATAAGGGCTGCGATATGGTTGATTATCTTCTTGAAAAGGTTCCCGCCTCTATTGCTGAATTTATAGCTAAGAGATATAACGGAATTTTTTCAAAACTTGGTGACGAAAATCCCGATTTTATGGCTGGAGTTAACGATCTTAGCGCTGTTCGTGCAGGAAAATATGACGAGGAAATGCCGGATTCTCCGCTTGTTTCCTACAGAAGTGTTATGACGGTTATGCGTTCGGCTTCTTCTGCCGGTTTTCCGCTTAATATCGGATATAAAATGATAAAAAAGCTCAACGGCGAAAACGACGGTCTTGTATGGGAGCGATCTGCCGTTCACGGCGAATACAGACTTATCCGTCCTGAAACGAAAAGGGGAATAAGCCACGGTGATGTAATCGACCTTAACCGTGAAAACATCAGCGGATTCGATGTAAGAGAATTTTACGTTGATATGCTCTGCAAACTTCAGCAGGAGGGGTATTGATCAGGCTTCGGAAAACTTTTTACGTATAAGCATACACAGATAGTATGAGGGAATACAGAGTAGAAACCAGTAAAGAGAAAAATGCGGACATATCTGTCCGAGAATATTAAATGGCATATCGGAGTAATCCCATACATTCCAGCGCATAATAATATTATCAAAAACTCCGACAGTGAATTCTATTGATGTGATTATAACAGCTCCTATAAAGCAGCTTTTTATAAGGGTCATAGTCCGTCGGCTGTTTACAGCGTATAATATCGCAAGAACAAAGCCTCCGGTAAGAGCCATTGTCCAGTGGGTGTAGCCACGGTTGATTATTTCGATGAGACTGTAAATGAAATATCCCATAAGAAAAGCGAATGTATATTGTGAAAGCTTCATAATTACCCTCCGTAAAAATTTTTGAGTGTCTGATTAATAATATCTGCATAATTTAGAAAAATATGCAGTTGTATCAATATTTTTTAGTGTTTAATGTTAAATTGAGTAGGTGTTTTTAATGCGTAAAAGTTGTATCTTAATGCACATTTCAAGTTTGCCGTCTGAATACGGAATCGGTAAAATGGGAAAAAGTGCGTTTGAATTTGTTGATTTTCTGAAAAAAGCCGAGGTGAAATGCTGGCAGATACTGCCGCTTTCTCCGACAAGCTACGGAGATTCACCGTATCAGTCGTTTTCGGTAAATGCAGGAAATCCATATTTTATTGACTTTGAAATACTTGAGGGAGACGGTCTTCTCGAGCGTCACGAATATGCCTCCTACACGTGGGAGAGCGTTCCGGATAAGGTGGATTACAGCATAATCTACGATCACTGCTTCGATGTTTTGCGTGTGGCTTATTCACGATTTAAACCGTCAAAATTTCCGGAATATAAAAAGTTCTGCGATAAGAATAAATCGTGGCTTGATGAGTATGCTCTTTTCATGGCTTTGAAATTCAAGAATGACGGCAAGGCATGGTATGAATGGGATTCTGATCTTGCTATGCACAAGCCGAAAGCCGTTGCCGAAGCTAAAAAAGAACTGAAAAAAGAAATTGGATTCTATAAATTCATTCAGTTTGAATTCAGCCGTCAGTGGAACGAACTGAAAAAATATGCAAATGATAACGGAATCGAGATAATAGGCGATATTCCGATATACTGCGCTCTCGACAGCGTTGAAGCATGGGCAGAGCCGAAGCTTTTCTGGTTCGATAAAAAACGAAGACCTGTTTCCGTCGCCGGATGTCCTCCGGATGACTTTTCTCCCACAGGACAGCTCTGGGGCAATCCTCTTTACGATTGGAGCTATCATAAGAAAACGGAATATAAATGGTGGATAAACCGCATAAAAACGGCTTCCGAACTTTATGATATCGTCCGTATAGACCATTTTCGAGGATTTGAAAGCTATTATACCATTCCTTTCGGAAACGAGGATGCTACGGTCGGAGAGTGGAAAAAAGGTCCGAATTACGAACTGTTCCGACTTGCTGAGGAGAAATTAGGCAAGCTGAATATAATTGCCGAGGATCTTGGATTCATCACGCCGGAGGTTCGTGAAATGCTTGATAAATGCGGTTATCCGGGAATGAAGGTTCTCCAGTTTGGCTTCGATAACGGCGAAAACGAGCATCTTCCGCATAATTTTGCAAACACTAACTGCTACGCCTATACGGGAACGCACGATAATGAAACTCTTAACGGCTGGATGGAGACGCTTTCGCCTAAGTCGCTTAAATTTGCAAAAAAATATCTCAATGTCAAGAAGAAAAAAGAGATTCCAATGGCTGTTGTCCGTGCGGCATGGTCGAGCGTTGCGTCTGTTGCAGCGGCTCAGATTCAGGATTTTCTTGACAGTCCCGCTGACGGACGAATGAATACGCCTTCCGTTCTGGGCGGAAACTGGCAGTTCAGAACGAAAAAAAGCGATTTTACACCTGAACTGGCAAAGAAAATACGAAGACTTAACAGACTTTATAATAGATAATCGGAGGAGAATATGGATAAAAATATTTTTATTGAGAAATTCACATCAAAGCTGCCGAAGGATTTAAAATCTGCCTCACCGCAGCAGCTTCACAACGCTCTCGGAGATACTGTAATGGAGCTTTATTCCGATAAGTGGAATGCAAGTCGTGAGGAGCATCTTTCCAAAAGACGTGCAGCTTACCTTTCTATGGAGTTCCTCGTCGGACGAGCTGTTTACAACAATCTGCTCTGTCTTGGCATTTATAATGAGGTGGACGAAGCGTTTAAGGAGCTTGGAATTTCCCTTGCCGATCTTGAAGTCATTGAGGATGCGGCTCTCGGAAACGGTGGTCTTGGACGTCTTGCCGCTTGCTTCCTTGATAGCGCCGCTTCGCTGAATCTTCCGCTTGACGGTTATGGAATCCGTTATAAATACGGTCTTTTCAAGCAGTCTATCGAAAATGGATTCCAGAAAGAGGATATCGACGACTGGACAAAGTACGGTGATTGCTGGTCGAAACGCTGTGACGAGGACACTGTTATCATCAAATATAACGGACAAACCGTCAAGGCTGTTCCTTACGATATGCCTGTTTTTGGCTGTAAGACGGAAAATGTCGGAACTCTTCGTCTCTGGCAGGCTGAACCTGTTAAGGAGTTCGATTTTGAAATTTTCAACAATCAGAACTACCTTGAGGCTTCAAAAGAAAAGATCTATGCCGAGGATATTTCAAGAGTCCTTTATCCTAACGATGATACGAATGAGGGAAAGAAACTCCGTCTTAAACAGCAGTATTTCTTCAGTTGTGCGTCGCTCACGGACATTATTAAAAAGCACAAGGCTCGTTTCGGAACAGTTGAAAAACTCGCTGACTATATTTCCATTCAGCTTAACGACACTCATCCTGTAATTTCTATTCCGGAGCTTATCAGACAGCTTGTTGACAATGAGGGCTATACGTTTGACAAAGCCCTTGAAATAGCTAAAAAGGTCTTTAACTATACAAATCATACTATCATGCAGGAGGCTCTTGAAAAGTGGAGCTGCCGTCTTGTTGAAGAACTTCTTCCGAGAGTTTACGAAATAATTATTCAGATAAATGAAGCTCTTATTGCCGAGATGTACGCAAAGGGAGTACAGAAATCAACAATAAATAAGCTCAAGATAATTAAGGGAGGTCTTGTTCATATGGCTGATATGGCTTGCTACGCTTCAAGTCATGTTAATGGCGTTGCGGAGATTCACACTCAGATTCTCAAGGTCAGTGTTCTTGCCGATTGGTACAAGCTCTATCCGGAGCGTTTCCGCAATGAGACAAACGGAATAACTCAGCGCCGCTGGCTTGCTCTCTGCAACATGGAGCTTTCTTCCCTTATTACTGAGCTTCTTGGAACTGATAAGTGGATCGTTGATCTCGATATGCTCAAAGAGCTTGAAAAATATGCCGATGATGACGAGATTCTTCGCAGGTTTATTGAGATAAAGCAGAATAAAAAGTCTCAGCTTGCCGGATTTATCAAGGAGCACGACGGTGTTGAAATATCTGAAAATTCCGTTTTTGATATTCAGATAAAGCGTCTTCACGAGTATAAGCGACAGCTTCTTAACGCTTTCTCTATCCTTTGGATCTACTACGGAATCAAGGACGGTTCGATCAAGAATTTTGCTCCTACTACGTTTATTTTCGGTGCAAAATCTGCTCCCGGCTACAGAAGAGCAAAGGCTATTATTAAGTTTATAAACGAAGTCGGAAGAATCGTTTCATCTGATCCGGAAACGAAGGATATCCTCAAAGTCGTTTTCGTCCAGAATTATAACGTTTCCTACGCTGAAAAGCTTGTTGCGGCATCAGACGTTTCCGAGCAGATCTCAACTGCCGGTACTGAAGCTTCCGGAACCGGTAATATGAAACTCATGCTCAATGGAGCTGTTACTCTTGGAACTTATGACGGAGCAAATATTGAGATCGTTCAGGAAGCAGGAGAAGAGAACAATTATATTTTCGGCGCAAAGGTTGAAGAACTTGAAAAAATCGTTCCCGAATATGACAGCCGAAAGATTTTTGCTGAAAATCCGATGATAAGGAAAGTCGTTTCAGCTCTTATCGACGGAAGCGTTTCCGACGGCGGAAGCGGTGATTTCCGTGAACTTTATACAGCTCTGCTCGACGGCGCAAGCTGGCATTCTCCCGATCATTACTACCTCCTCGGTGACATTGAGAGTTATGTTGAGGCGAAGATTCGCTGTGTGAACGATTACAGCTCCGACCGCCTTGCATTTGCGAAAAAACAGTGGCTCAATATGTGCAATGCCGGAAAATTCAGCTCCGACCGCACTATTGCCGACTATGCTGAGAATATCTGGAATATTAAATAAAGGTAAAAAAATGGACTGCATCAAGCAGTCCATTTTTATTTCAGGTAAATTATACAAACGATTGACTTTCGTTATCCCATTTCATGTATTCATTAGAATCAAGGTCGAAGTCATCCAAATTGTAATCATCATCGTAGTCATAGTCGTCCCATTCGTAATCATCGTAAAGGAAGTCGTCGTCCGGATCATATCCGCCGAAATCCCAGTCTGTATCATCGTAAATTTCATCTGCGGATTCTTTAGCTGCCTCGGCAGAAATATCCTTATCAAATCCGAGTTTTTCAAGCAGCTCGCAAATGAACGCTTCCATTTCATCCTTGCTTACATACTGAGTAAAATCAAGCTCTTCATCGTCATAAGCGTCAAACATAAATGAGCTTTCCTTGTCAGGAACTTCAAAATCTGCTCCCTCGGACGCTGAATATGTGAGCGAAATCGTACCGTAATCCTCTTCGTCAATATTTATATCATAAGAGATAGTCTGTGAAGAGCTGTCTGCGGTAAAGCTGAGGTCAATAGGGTCAACATCAGGGATTTTTAACGTAATATCGGCATTGAAATAGAATTTATCCTTGTTTACTATTTCAAAGTTGTCGAATTCTACTGAAACTGTTTCTTCAGTATCTTCAATTTCGTCCGTTACGTCGTCATATCTTGCAGTAGCGTAGGTGATGTCGATACTTCCGCCGTAGACATCCTTAGAAGTTTTCTCAGCGTAAAGACTTATGCAGAAGTCCTCTTCACCATTAGATGTGAGAGAAATTTCACCTCTAACATCATCCTTATCTTTACCAAAAGCGCATACGAATTTATTTTCGGAATCTTCTTTAAATTCAAATCCACGGATAGTACCCTGGGCATCGATATAAGTGCTGAATGTCACGGTGTCCATATCGTCCAAATCATCGTCATCGTAATCAGCCTTGATATCGTCAAGAGCTTCATTTAATTCATCTTCGTATTCGTTCTCGTCGATAAGACCGATCTTATTTACGGCGATATTGCGGATTATTTCATCGTCACGGATAGCTGTCAGGAAGTTTTTGGATATTTCATAAGCAAGGTCTCCGTCGATTTTAACGGAAGCGATTGTGTATTTTACCTCAATATCGCATATTCCGATTTCTTCGCTCTTTTCAAGCTTTACGTCCTCAATGCAGGTGTTCCAGAGATCGGTATATTTAATGATCTCCTCTTCAAGTTCATCCGGACTGAGATAAGAAGCAGGATCGCTGAGAATATCCTGATAGATCTGGAAAATCTCTTTTGCGTCACCGTCCATAGCGTCTCCGATTGAGAAACCGAGCCATCTTTGCGTAAGTTCAGGAATACGCATAAAGTAGTCCATATTAATGCTGTCCACGAACACATCTGCGCTTAAAAGCTGCTCATCGTTTACTAATCCTGATACGGATGTAAGCGAATTTCCGTTTTTCTTCTGAACATTAACATTAAACTGAATATTTTCGAGATCATTTATAAAATCATATAAAACTTTGTCTGCACTGTCATCTTCGGCGTCTGAATAAAACAAGTCATTTATAGCCCAATCTTTAGCAATGTCAGTAGGAACATATTTAAGCGACATTGAAGTCTGAGTGCCGTTTCCGTAATTATCGAGCATTTTTTCGTACTTTTCACGAACGCTCTTTGCAAATGTTTCAGCGTTTTCCGTATTGACCCATGCGTAGTAATTTTCCGGCTTCATGGTGCGGAGTTTTACCTGATTTTTGATAAGCGGAGAAAGGTTATACGCTGCAATTCCGCCTCCGACGAGTACAGCAGCAGAAATTCCGCTGATTATAGCAACCTTTTTTCCCTTTTTCTTTTTCAGGACAGGCTCGACTCCGGTAACGGAATTTTCAAATTCCGGAGCAGTTATTGGTTCTGTAATGTCTTTTTTCTTTTTGAACATAAATTTACCTCCTTTGTTCAAAACAAGTTTAATAATGTATAAAAATTAGAATTATGCCATGGAAATCCCTATATACTTCCATATCATAATAATATCA
>CAJKFZ010000113.1 GCA_905199285.1 uncultured Ruminococcus sp. | reverse complement strand
CGTGAGAGACGTTATTTTGGTAGTATCTTAAAAAGTTTTTTTGCTTTTTTGAGAGCGCCTTCTAATCTGAATCCTACCGCCCTATGATTGATATCCATCATTTCGGAAATTCTCTTCAAAGTGTATCCGTCTCTATAATAAAGTACAAACGCTTCTCGCTGCTTCTCAGTCATGCCCGCCAGCATTTCGTCTCTGGTCTCGCGGCGTTCAATGGCATCCAGCGGATTTTCACCCATATGACCGTCATACCAATTGAATGCTCTGCGGTAGGGATCGGCCACAACTGCCTCAATTTCGCCGTTCTTATCGCCCTTATCCTGACTGGAAAAGTCCGTAGTTCCCATGCGGCTTCCGGTTCATGCTGTTCTGCTCGATACAATGATCTCCGATCAACGTAACAGCAATTACCCACGGCTGCGTTTCGAGGAAACCATCCGGCAAAAGGTACATTTCCCTAAGCGTGTCCTTCTCTGCATCTCTCAGCTTATTAAAGTAGTAGGTAAAGCTCGTGCAGTACGGCAGCCATACAACGGTGCGACCAGTATCATTTTTTTAAACAGCGAAGCCGTTTCTGAAAAGCTGCCGAGCTCCATCATTGCAAGCAGCTCGCCGAGAGTGGTTTTAGCAGTGATAGCAGCAATCTGAGTAATAGCATTCGTATTTTCCATAATCGTTCCTTCCTGCAAGGAACACACTAAGCGGCAGATGCTCATGCGCAGACTGTAATCACATAAAAAAGGCGTGCAGGCAGACGATGTCCAAACGGAATACAGTTCATATCCAACTTCGATCAAAAAAGACCGTAGGTTCGAATCGTTCTGTTTCCACTATGAGCATCTGTCCGCCAGTGCGCACCCTGACTAACAAATGTATGATTTTACTTGAATTTATCCGTACTTTGTGACGAAAAATAGCCGGCTGCATACAGAGGAAGAACATACAGCGACATTCTATTGTCTACAGAGCATAGCTGTGACGTAAGAAAAGTGCTGTATGAACATCCGCTGCTGTATGCATCCGGCTTGAGATATTTTTGTTTGTAGTCAGCTGATGCAGTATCTTGTGACTGCCGTTCTCTTGACTGTATCTATATCATAACATATCCCGATTCGTAATGACATAGATAAAAAATCGGGTGTCTTTTTTGTACGATAGTAATATAATAATACTTGCAACATGCTTGCGTTTGTACATAACCCTAATTTATATGAATAAATAATGTATAATTGGTTTCTAAATAGTTAAAATTCTGGAATTTCACCCGATTTTTTATCGGGGACAGTTAAAAAAATTTTTGTATATAAAAAAGGAGGCTCGAAAGCCTCCTCAAATTCGCTATATTCTGTTATTCATTGTTAGCCCACAGCCTTTTTTCTGTTATTTCTCTTTTTCTGCTCACGTTCCTGCGTCCACGGAGTAAGACATTCTTCCCTAAGCATTTGATTGATCTGAAAAACATTCGCTTTTGGCAGCAGAGCAAATATCATCAGATACATTCTGTGGGCGGCAATATTCGTGTCAAATCCAACATTTGCTTTCCGCATCAAATCTACACGGAAAGTCTCTTCAAGTTCCAGAGCAACGCAAAATGCCAGAACGGTTTCTAACTTCACTTTTTTCCCATTTCTCATTTTAACAACCGTATCCACTCCCATCCCACTGCTGTCTGCAACTTGATCTATTGTTAAGCCGCATCGTTCCATGTGGAATATAACAGCCTGCCCGAAAGGATTTGTCGTTGGCATATTTCCGAGTTTTTCGTTTTCATCTGTGATCTCATACATGGCTATATGCAGATTTTTATCTGTTCTGGAGTAAGGACATGATTTTCAGGCGTTATCGACGTAAGCTCGTCCTTATGCAGTTCACCGTAGGTATAGCCGTATTCATATTCTCCATAGACACGTTTGAAATCCAAACAGCATTCCGCTATGTTATGTCTGGCGTATTCAGTCAGCCCAACAGGAAATTCATTGATCTTGCGGACATACTTATCGCTGTTGATGACCACATGATCGTCCACATAGATAAATTTCTTTGTGCGAATAAGGGCGGCGAAATCCTCCTATGCTCCATATATTTCAGAGATATGACGGAGCGACAGCGTGTAGGTATAATCCATCGGAAAACGCCAGTCTACGTCATAATCGTCAACATAACCGGACACATTGTAAACATAAACTCCACGCACCTCTTTCCAGCCAAGTTCGATCATACGCTTCTTAGCGGCGTTTCTTGCCACTCCAAATTTCCATTTTACCATATCGATCAGTTCTCTGTAGCCGTCTCAATCCGGCTCTCCTGGGATATGATCAAGGTAATCGATGATTACATCCGTTGTTTCTTCAGCAAGCATCTAAATATGGCAAGTAATAGAATTTGCCTGTGTTTCCATCCATTTCATACACTTTTGCTGATTTTTTGAATAGAAATAATCGTTGAAATCCAGTTCGTTTTTGCCAACTATGCGACGATAGTAGCTTTGCAGATCATAGAACAGATTGTGCAGATAAGCGTGGACACATTCGTGGATCACGGCGTTCTGCTCCGAACCCGTACCCTTGATAGATTCATCAATCAGGATAGGCTGAATATGATCTTGGATCTTACGCTTCCGTTTCGGGAAAGTACTGCATATCGGATGGTATATCCCATCTCACTGGCAATTGCAAATCCGTTGATACGGCAGGGATAGTTCATATGATGCGGATAATATTGATCTATGATCTGCTTTGCAATTCCATCAAAATCTCTTTTTGAAAGGAGCGGTACAAGAAACTCGTCCAGCGGATTTTGACAGCGGATATGCTTTCCGGTATACGGTTCAATATCACTGAAAAAATCAGAGCAGCTGTTCGTTCTGTAATGACCCTGTACGCAATACTTTTGATTCTGCCGATGACCGTTCAGCATAAAAACGACATCGCAGATAACATACATAATAAACGTGAACTGATCTATGCAGTCATACTTTCCCTCCACAATAGCCACATTCTCGATTGCAGCAGTTGGCGGCATGCCATAGAGCAGCGGAAGCCGTATGTTTCGATGCAGTTCACGGATATATCGTCCGTAATCGGCGGTGTAATTCCAACGAAAAAACTCCGTAAAAGAAATGATCTCCGGCAGTTCATCCCATTCAGGATTCCTGAACTGCTTGTACTGTTCCGGATGAAGCGGGTCGGCAACAGTGATAATGGTTCCTCGGTTAAGGTAATGTGCCATGTTACGCCCTCCTGTGAAAATGCAATGAGAAGTGTCGTAATTTAAAAATATGGCTTTGTTTCGAGGTTCGTGTATATTGTATGTGTGTTGTGGTGAAAAGAAAGATTGTAGGATTGCACAAGTGAGGAGATTGGTATTTGGTTGTTTTGTACAGATGACATGAAATTATCATTAGAGCCTTTTCATTATCTATTTTACCAAGAAGCAAGCTCATTGGTATTGAAAATATCGGCAGATTGTGGTATAATATTGAATATAGATTTACGATGATGTCTGAATTTCTCGTCCATAATCACATATTTATAAAACAGCGGATATTGGTTATCAGCAAATGAAAACTGTGGAAAACGGTGCAAAACCAGCTGCCTAAGTCGTTTTCGGTAGTTATTGCAACTGCTTGTTCCCACCCCAAGGTTATATTGACAATAAATTTACCTGCTGCCACTCTATGCATCTGAGCAGTTTCAAGTTCGTGACCTACTTCAACATAATTATGAAATGTTCCTTTAGCGTGACTTCTGATTCCTAATCTGTGGTAACCATCATGTGGTGTAGGAACGGGATCAGAGTAGCTTTCTACTATTTCTCCAAACTGCAACTGTTCCCAAGCGTAAGTAAAGCCCTTAAAGTGAATCTTCGTCATCTGCACAATGCAAAGGCTGTTTCTTCGCAAGGCTCGGCTCTGAACATCTCCGCAATATCCGAAGGGCCGTTCCACCACAGTTTTGTGCTTTCGTCATACAGCATTTTCGCTGTCTTTGATGCTAAAAATTTCGGCATCAGCCTCACAGAGTCGCAGTTTTCATCCCTTGCCAGTTCTTCAACAGTCAGTGCGATCACCATATCTATTGCATTTTGATTCTTTTCTTCCTGCGTTATATTCATAGCTGTATACACCTCCTGAACGCAAGGCAGTCCAGCGCTCTTTGCGTGCGAAAACAATACTGATTTTTCAGCCTGTCCGGAATTAAAAACCGATGCAAATTTTGTCTGCCTGCGACATTCCCGGTTTGCCGTATGTTCCCAAAATATACGCCGTTATCGTTGCATTCGTATTATCATTTGCTATTTTGCCGCCGATAATGTCTTTATGCCGCATTTCCTCTGTGACTTCACTAAAGAGCCTTTTACGCCTGTGCGCTACAACACAGCGCAGCCATTCTACATCTGCGGTTTCAAATATTTTTATATCAAGAACAGGAGTGGGAGTGTATTCAAAGCACGACACGAACTTATTGTGGCTGTGTAAAGGCAGCGTTCCGCTTTCTGCTGCCTTTCTATAGGAGATCTCCGCAAATCTCTTTGCTTGTTCCAAATCGGTTGTCAAATAGAATCCCTGTCCGAAATCTTTGTATCTACGGCATTTTGATATATCGGGAGCGCATACGTCACAATAACTGCCGTGATAGAGCATTGTTCTCTTGTCAAGCTGTGTTATCATACGTTTACTCCCTTATTTGTCAGATAATCCTGTATATCATCAAGCACAGCCATATCGCCTTCCATATGGAAAAGTTCCCAGAGCTTTTCAATGTAGCCATAAACATTGTTATCAGCAAATATTTCATTCACTTCACTCATAGTCATTCCCCATTCGTTAGTCGCAAGCCTTACAAGCCTTGCCTGCATATATAACAGCTGTAATTCTTCGTTCATACTTCTGCCTCCTCAGACACTGCCCAGCAGCTTTTTCAGTTCACGCAGTCCCTGCATATCAAAGTCACTGCCGGTCAGATCGTCGATCATCGCAGAAAGCTCCTGCTCCGTTAGTTTCTCGATCCGCTTCTTTTCAGCAGTTCACGAGCCTGCTCATCTGTAAGCCCCTCAATGGTTGCCTTCGTCTGCATATGTAAAGCAGCAGAATCCCTTTTATATGTAATTATACACTCATAATATTATCTGCCCAAAGCTCACACTGATTCATAACGGTAGTAACTGCATCGTCCATTCCCTCTGGCGGATAACGATGATCTTTCAGGAGCTTGCGTATCATTATACGCATTTTGGCTCTTGCACTGTCACGCTTCTGCCAGTCGATCGTGCGTTTCTTACGGAGCTTTTCAGCAAGCTCCTTTGTAATAGCGATAAGCTCTGCATTTTCATAGAAGTCCTTGATCGCTTGCGGTTTGGTGAGTGCATCGTAGAAAGCAAGCTCATCGGCGGTTAATCCGAGTTCTTCTCCTGCTTCTTTGGCTTCTCTGATCTGCTTTGCAAGGTTTAGCATTTCCTCGATGACGTGCTCATTCGTCAGCATACCGTTCAAATAACGGTTCATGGCACTCTGCATGATCTCGCTGAATTTCTCCGATTTTACAAGGTTTGTACGCTTATAGATATGCACCTGTTCAGCAATCAGACGTTTCAGCAGCTCAACAGCGAGGTTCTTTTCTTTCATTCGGGAGATTTCTTCAAGAAATTTCGGGTCGAACAGTGAGAAATCCTGTTCCTTATCCGAGAAAAGATTGATCACACCGTCACTCTTGATACTCTGCTTTAACAGTTCGTTTATCTTAGCATTGATTTCAGGGAGCGAGAGCTTTTTGCTGTTGCCCTGGTTGAGAATACGCATCAGCAGGACACGGACAGCTTCAAAGAAAGCGGCTTCATCTCGTTCGGATTCCTCAGCGATAGAAGAACATAGAGAAAGAGCCTGCTTCAAGAGCAATGCTTCTTTTGTGTAGGCTTCTCTGTCTTTCTCCCTCCTTCTGTCCATAAGGAAGTTGACAGCACCGGTGATCGTTCTGCCTGCGGTCAACTCATTACCGCCGAAGAACGAAGAGTAGTCATATTCGTGCAGAAGTTCACGGCATACGGATAGTTTCTCCTGAAACTTCGGATATGCAACCTTTGCAATATCGGTATTGCCGTAATTCTTTTTGTCACGGAACACACGATTGACACGGGCGATCGCCTGCATCAGATTGTAGCCCATCATAGGCTTGTACACATACATCGTTGCAAGGGACGGAACGTCAAAGCCTATCAGCCACATATCCACAACGATTGTAATTTTAAGAGGGCTGTCATTGTCCTTGAATTTCTTTGCAAGTTCCTCTTTGTGCCGTTTGTTTCCGATGATACTATGCCATTCTTCGGGATCTTTATTAGAAGCTGTCATGACTACAGCGACCTTTTCTTCCCAACCGGGGCAAATTTCAAGAATACGCTTATATATCTTCATAGCGATTGCTCTTGAATAAGCAACGATCATCGCTTTACCTGTCAGCAGGTTCTCACGGTAATTCTCATAGTGATCGAGTATATCGTCAACAAGGGACTTTATCGTATCATCGTGACCGAGGATAGCTTCCATCTGTCTGAGTTCACGCTTGCTTTTTTCAATCACATCAGCATCGGCATTCATAGCCATAATATCGTATTCGGTATCTATCAACTTCAAAGTGCTTTCATCGAGTTTCAGTTTCATAACACGGCTTTCATAATAAACGGGACGAGTAGCACCGTCCTCAACAGCCTGTGTCATATCGTAAATGTCAATATAGTCACCGAAAATCTCACGGGTGTTTCTGTCCTCTCTTGCTATAGGCGTACCTGTAAATCCTATATATGTAGCATTCGGGAGCGTGTCACGGATAATGCGAGCTGTACCGATGATCTTTCTTGCGACAAGCTCGCCGTCCTCGTTTTTGGTCATCTTTATCTTTTCTGTCAGACCGTACTGTCCTCTGTGGGCTTCATCAGCCATGACAATGATATTTCTTCTTTCAGACAGAGGTTCGCCCGATTCTTCAAATTTCTGCATAGTGGTGAAGATAATGCCGTTAGCTTTGCGACCATCAAGGAGCGTTTTCAGATGTTCACGACTCTCGGCGTGAACAGGCTCTTGCCGGAGAAAATCTTTACACTTTACAAATTGAGAATAAAGCTGATCGTCCAGATCGTTTCTGTCGGTGATAACAACAATCGTCGGGCTTTCAATGGCAGATTGCAGTAAATGGGCATAGAACACCATAGACAGCGACTTCCCGCTACCTTGCGTATGCCAGAACACACCGCCTTTACTGTCTGTCACTATCGCTTTTTTAGTTGACTCTACGGCCTTGCGAACGGCGAAATACTGATGATAGCCGGCAAGAATCTTATAACTTGTCAAGCCCTCATTTGAGAAAAGAATAAAGTTTTTCAGAATGTCGAGCAGACGGTCTTTCTGAAAGATTCCCTCAAAAAATGTGTCAAATTGAGCATATTGTGTGTTTTCGTAACTCCCGTCCTTTGTTTTCCACTCCATATAGCGATCTTCGCCGTATAGGCTTCGGAAGCGTCCGTTTCCTCACGGGACGGAGATTTCAGCTCCATAAGCACCACAGGCAAGCCATTCACAAACAACAGCACATCAGGGCGCTTGTTGCTGTTCTCAATAAAAGTCCACTGATTAGCCACAAAAAAGGAGTTGTTGTCGGAATTGGAATAGTCAACAAGATAGCAGATTGCGGAGCGTTCCTCGCCCTTTTCGGTACATCGAACCTCTATGCCGTTTTGCAGATAATCCATAAAGACAGCGTTTTTCTGCACAAGCTCGCCATTTTCAAAGTTAGTCAGCTTATACAGAGCATCAGATATAGCATCATCAGAGAGCATGGGATTTAACCTATAAAGAGCCTCCGTCAGCTCGTCCATATACAGTGGAGTTTTATAATCACGGTCTATGTCCGGTCCGTATGCGTGAGTGTATCCCATTTCCTCAAATAGCTGGATGATTGCGGTTTCGTAGATTGCTTCAGTATAGGGCATCTACATCAACCTCCTATTATGTTTGAAACTGAAGCTATTAAAGCAGTTATGCTTGTGGCTAATGTTGTTAATGTCACTATCAATGCGGTAATCCTTTCTATAACTTTTTTAGCATTTGTATAATTTTCTTTTACATTTGTATTTAAAATAAATGATGTTAGCTTAGTGATGAGCAAATAAAGTGATCTTACAAAGTTTATAAGTAAGTACGATACAAAAGATAATACATAAAGGATACCGATTGCAGCAAATATTTCCTGCCACCATAC
>CAJKFZ010000112.1 GCA_905199285.1 uncultured Ruminococcus sp. | reverse complement strand
TATAAAACTGTTTTTTGGAAGAAATGTGGAAAAATTAAAATTAGCTAAATTTTTCTTGACTTTTTAAGTAATCTGTGATATCATTAAGTAAACCAAACAAGAGAATACTTAAACAGATTCCTCTTGTTTAAACTGACTTCATTACCTAATTATAAAAAATAATTAACGGAGGTTATACTAATGAAAAAGTTTTTATCAGCGTTCACTTCTGCGATCCTGACGGCAAGCTCGATTGCCGCTGCTTTTCCGGCAGGCGCAGCTGACACAAAAAAAGTAATCGACGACTTTGAGTCATATGGAAACGCTTCAGATGTTTCCAGTGCTTACAAGATCGATAATTCGGGCGGAGAGGTTAAGCTTTCACTGACGAATTCTTCCGATGGCAGCAAGGCGCTTCAGTATGATTACGATCTTGGTGATTCAGGCTATGCCGGAGTTACAAAAAATATTGGCAAAGCTGACTGGAGCGGCTACACCGGAGTAAATTTTCTTATTAATGTAAATGGAAATAAAGAGCTTACTACAATAAGCTTTGTGGACGGCGACGGAGTTAAATGGGAATGCAAACAGAATCTTTCAGGAACAAAGGGCTGGACTGAAATTGATATTCCTTTCACTAAATTCCAGACAGCTTCTTCTGCAAAATCTCCGAATCTTAAAGGTGTATCCGAGCTTTCGATTTATGCAAATGAAAACGATGGCTCTGTAGTAACCACAACAACAGCTTCTCCTGTTGTCACAACAACAACGACAACAGTTCCGGTCATTGTTGATCGTGAAGGCTCTATGCACGTTGCAGGCAGCAAGCTTTACGACGGAGCAAATAATGAATTTATAATGAAAGGCGTAAATCTTCCACACGATTGGTATACGGATCAAACCCAGACTTCTATCAACGCTGTTGCTGATTTAGGAGCAAATACCGTAAGAATCGTACTTGGCGAAGGTACTCTTTATACTAAAACAACTAAGGAAGAAGTTAAAAATATCATTAACTGGAGTAAGGCAAGAGGTCTTGTGTGTATTCTTGAGCTTCATGATTTTACTGGAAACGACGATCCGGCTGACATTACAGTAAAGGCTGTAAACTATTGGAAAGAAATGATCGATGTTGTCAATGCGAATAAAGATTACGTTATAGTCAACATTGCCAATGAGTGGCAGGGCACATGGAAACAGGGAAACCTTTGGGCTGATACATATAAAACAGCCGTAAAATCTCTTCGTGATGCAGGTCTGGAAACCGCTATCATGATAGATGCTTCCGGTTATGGACAGGAAACAGGTCCTATGGAAAGTGGATGTAAGGAGGTTCTCGAGGCTGATAAAGACAAAAATATCATTTTCTCATACCATATGTACTCGGCTGTAGGCGCAAATGAGACTACTATAAAAGAGGCTATCGACGGCATTAAAAATCAGGGAGTATGTCTTGCAATCGGAGAATTCGGATACTGGCAGAATTTCAAGGGAGTTGACGAGCGTTATCTTGTAGATTATTGTGAGGATAGCGAGATCGGCTGGCTTGCATGGTCTTGGAAGGGCAACGGCGGATATGATATTCCTCTTGATATGTCGAACGACTGGGCAGGCAAGGATCTCACAGACTGGGGAGCTTGGGTATTCTGCGGTAAGAATGGTATTCAGGAAACATCTAAACTTGCATATACTCTCAAAGGCTATGATAAGGAAAAAACAGTTCAGAATGTTCCGGATTCAGTTCCTGATCCTGATATTGATGTACCGGGACCAATAATTACAGATAAGGAAGTTCCTGTTCCGGCAGGAGAGCTTCTGAATTACGAATGGGTATGGGGCATAAACGGCGATCCCGATGATAAGTGCCTTATTACTACCACAGAGGAACTCAGCAACGGTGGAGTAAGAGCAAACGTAAATCTTGTTGATGAAAATTATCCGACTATGATCACTATGAACAGCGACGGTTACGATCTCAGCAAGTATAAGACAATAGATTTCGTAATAAGAAACAATAACTCAGCAGCAGTTCAGGCTAATCTTATCCTTAAGGTAGGCAGCGACTGGACTTGGGTAGAGCCTAATAAGCCGAATCCGTACATTGACGTTCCCGGCGGAATGACATCTCAGGTAAGCTTTGATATTTCAAGCGCAGATCTTAAAGATGTAAAGATGATCGCTCTCAGACTTCAGCCTTCAAGCGGTGCAGTTACAAATCCTGTAGATATTGTATCAATGGGATTCGATCTTGCAGACGGCGTTTATGAAGATGAGATCGCTGAAATGAACAGACCTAAATCAGCCGATCACTTCACATGGGCATATCCTGAAACTTCTTTCACAAAAACAGTGAATACATCACTTAAAGACGGCGTTATCACTATTGAATATGACGGAATCACAAATAATGACGGCGCAGGCGTTCAGACGGAAACAAATCCCGGAAGTGGTAAGGGCGTTGATTTCACAAAATACAATGCTGTTAAGGCAACTCTTACAAATAAGGGAGATAAGGATGTTCATGCAACACTTATCGTAAAGAACAGCAAGGACTGGACATGGGCTGAAAACGGCGGAACTCTTGTAGCCGGAACAGAAGAGGGAGAAATGATAATCCCTGCCGGAAAGAGCGTAGACGTTTATTATTCTCTCAATAAGCCTTACTGGAAGTCACTTGCCTCCAACTGGACATACACAGGCTCACTTTCAAATCTTGATGACGTAAGAGCAATCGCATTCAAGCTTTATACAGACGGCACACCGGCAAGCGGTACATTTGAGATCAGCAATTTTGAGGTTCTTTCATCAGCTTCCGCTATCTCAGCAAATTCAGAAATGCCGGAAGTTAAAATGGCTGCACAGACAGTTCTTGCCTTATCAGACAACGCAAAGAGCAGCAAGGCTGCAAGCGGAATGTATGTAGACGGCAAAAAACTTTACACAGCAGACGGCACTGAATTCATTATGAGAGGTATGAATATCGCTCACACATGGTTCAAAAACGACACTGTAGGCGCAATTAAAAAGTCGGCAGAATATGGCTCAAACGCAACAAGAATAGTTCTTGCAGACGATACTTACGCTGCAAACGGCTGGCAGGGATATAAAGACGATATTGCAACAGTTGAATCGCTCATTCAGGAATGTAAAGCAAACGGACAGGTAGCTATCGTTGAATATCATAACGGAACAGGCGGAGACGATACAAAGTACGTTGATAACGCTCTTGCATACTGGCTTGAAATGGTTGATATGCTCAATAAGTATACAGATTGCTGTATTCTGAATATTCTTAACGAGTGGCAGGGTACTTGGAATCTTCCTACATACGCTCCAACATATGAGAGCGCTATAAAGACTCTCCGTAATGCAGGTCTTAAAAATGTAATCATGATTGACGCTCCCGGCTGGGGACAGGATGCAAATACAATGATCACAAACGCAAATACTATTCTTAATGCAGATCCCGATAAAAACGTAATGTTCTCGATCCATATGTACGCTGTTGCCGGAGCTGACGACGCTACAGTTAAGTCTCATATCGACAACGCTCTTGCTCAGAATATCTGTCTCTGTATAGGCGAATTCGGATGCAATCATATGATGAGCGGACAGATGTATGATGTTGCATGGCAGACAATCATGGACTATTGTCAGGAAAAGAGCGTAGGCTGGCTCGCATGGTCATGGTGCGGAAACGGTTCAAGCGACTACTTCCTCGACTTAACAACAGATCAGGCCGGAAATACTCTTACAGAGTGGGGCAAAAACGTAGTTTATGGCAAAAACGGTATTCAGGAAACATCAGTTAAGCTTGGTTCAGCGCCTATTACTCCTTCAAAGAGCGGAACATGGTATATTGATAATATCTCTCTTTACACATCCGATTCAAAGTATCTCGCAGGAGATTCAAACTGTGACGGACAGGTAGATATGTCAGACGCAGTTCTTATCATGCAGTCTCTCTCAAATCCGGATAAATACGGAATAAACGGTTCTGATGCTTCACATATCACTGAAGAGGGACTTATAAATGCTGATTGTTGCAATAGGGGCGATGGAATCACAAACGAAGACGCTCTTGCAATTCAGAAATATAAACTGGAATTAGTTGATAGTCTTCCTATCGCATCATAATTAAAGATAAGATAGTTTCAATTAATCACACTGTAATGACGATATCGCTCCGGCGGTATCGTCATTTTTTGAGTATAGATTTATGTAAAACAATAAAAGCGTGCCTGCATAAAATCCGACTGGATTTATGAAAGCACGCCTTTTGTTTATATTAATCTGTAATTTTTCTTGCCTCTATATAGAATCTCTTATCTTCAGCATGACCCATTGAGAAGGTTTTTCTCGGAAGCGCACCGTCTTTGATAACGGTAGGGAAGAGCTGTGATTTATCCATATCAGGAAGAATAAATCCGATTCCTCCGTGTTTCTCTGCGAGAGATTTGACAGTATCAGTTCCGTGAATATAGTCAATTTTTCCGCCGTTTTCTTTGATATACTTGTCAAGGAAATTCTGAAGCGAGCCAACGGAGAGATTTGAGGACTTATTATGAATCCAGAGTTTTTTCTCTTCGGAATCGTATGAACAGATAACATATTGGTCGGATTCATCATTTTCGGAAAGTTCGAGGGCAGCGGTAAGTTCGTTTATAAGCTTATCGCAGTCAACATCGTAAACAAGGCGGTGTATAGCCTCGAATTTGAGTGCGTCGCTGTGTAGATTGACAATTTCCGCAAGAGCGTATCTTGCCGGATGATCGGAGAAATCCTTATCAGGCTCAGAAGCTTTAAGCTGTTCGTAGAATTCCTTTGCAGTAGCAAGAGAGTGATTTCCATCTCCCATGGCATAAAGAAGGACAGGAGAATTATCAAGGCTGTATTTTTTACAGAAAGTCTCCGGCTCTGCAAGAGCTGATAAAGCTGAGTCGATTTTTTCCTGATAAGAGCTGTCGAGAAGATATCCTTTAATGCTTCCGCCGTTCTGCATAAGAGTGGAATCATAGAGCTTTTTCATGTTTCCGGCTGCTTCTGCAAGAGGCTCGATAACAGTGCATTCAGGATCGTCAATGAGTATCATGATGTGCGGAAGTTCTAAAGGTGCACCCTGTCTTACTTTGATTCTCGGGGGAATACGTTCAACGACTGTTGCTTCCGTAGCACGCACTTCAGAGGAGCTTCCCTTAGAGAAATCATATTTTTCAAGATCAATAGCTCCGACAATGCCTTGACGGAGGATGCCGTTGCTCTGAGTTCTTTCAACGTAAACCATGGCATTTTTATATTCATCGAAAATATCTCCATTGAGATAATTTTCCATTGAGCTGTGAATAGCTTCAATACGGTCGTCAACGCCGTCCTGTTCGAGGTAAAGTTCGGGAAGAATGAGATTGAGTGAAGATGGAGAACTGCCGACATTCTGATAAACGGCATCCCAGTATTCCGGCTCGCTTGTATACTGATCGCAGGCTATAACCGACCATTTCTGCATATCCACAGATTCCTTGGGAATAAGGATATCCGCACTTTTAAAAGCTGTTGAATTCATAAAAAAGCTCCTTTATATTTGATTTGTAAAATTTCTAAGTTCAATATTAAGCCGGGAAACGGGCAGACCGACAACATTGAAGTAGTCTCCGTTGATTTTTTCAATAAGAAGAGCGCCTTTGCCCTGAATACCGTAACCTCCGGCTTTATCATAAGGCTCGTCCGTTGAGATGTACCACTCAATATCCTCATCTGAAAGACTGCAGAAAGTTACATCAGTAACGACGGAAAAAGAAATTCTCTTATTTTTGCATATAACCGCACAACCGGTAATTACCTGATGTGTTCGTCCGGAAAGCAGTTCAAGGCTTTTCCGGCACTCTTCACGATTTTTCGGCTTGCCGAGAATTTTATCTCCGCAGATAACTGTAGTATCGCATCCGATAATAATGTCATCAGGATAAGATTTCAGCGCCGACACAGCTTTAAGCAACGCAAGATATTCCGAAGCCTCAGCAGGCTTTATTTTATCAGGAAGACTTTCATCCGAATCGGTGGAAACAGCCGTAAAATCATCTGTTATCAGCTTCATAAGCTCTCTTCTTCTTGGCGAAGCGGAGGCGAGAATTATTTTCATTTGATAAACTCCTTGCTGGAAATATACTCTTGTATTATTTTACCACATAGCGTAAAATATGTCAAGCTTTGAAAAAACTTGACTTTTATCATTTAAAGCGTTATAATCTATATATAAATATTTAAATGAGGTGTTGTCATGAATATACTTGTTGTCGGACTTGGACTTATCGGCGGTTCGCTTTGCAAGGCGATGAAAAAATATACTTATCATAACGTGATTGGAAGCGATATTAATTCCGATATAGAATATGCTGCTCTGCGTGATGTGGCTATAGACGAGATTTTTGACGGAGATTACAGCAAATGCGAGCTTATCGTTATTGCACTGTTTCCGGAAGCGGCAGAAAAATATCTTCGGGAAAATGCAGCAAAAATCAGTAAAAATACGCTTATCACTGATGTTTGTGGAATCAAGGGCGAATTTTCTGAAAGAATGAAAAAAATAGCCGAGGAAAACGAACTCAGATATGTTGGAATCCACCCTATGGCAGGAAAAGAATTCGGAGGATATTATAATAGTTCCGCTGACCTTTTCGTTAAGGCGAATTTTATTGTTGCGCCTTTTGAGGATAGCAGTGAATCTGATACGAACCTCCTGAAAAAGCTTGCCGAGGAGATCGGAGCTGGAAAAATTGTTGTAACAACTCCCGAAAACCATGATAAAATGATCGCATATACTTCTCAGCTTGCGCATATTGTTTCAAGCGCATATGTAAAAAGTCCGGAACTTGGACTTGAATGCGGATTCAGCGGAGGAAGCTTTCAGGATATGACCAGAATCGCAACCATGAATGAAAGAATGTGGACCGATCTTTTTATGCAGAATCGTGAACATCTTCAATACGAACTGGATCTGCTTATAGAAAATCTGAAAAAATACAGTGAAGCTCTGATGAACAGTGATGCTGAAACAATGAAAAATCTCATAGCGGAAGGCAGAGAACTTAAAGAAAAGAATCTCCGTCACAGAATCGGTCAGCCTAATTAAGGAATCACTGAATAAATCACGCCTACCTGCAAAATTTCTATGCAATCTGACAAAAAATCTGACTGCGCAATCTGCGCGCTGGATTTAATCAGTGATTCCTTAAAAATAGGTTCAGAAAAATTGTTTCTCAAAATCAGGAGTTCCGGCAGTTATTTCAAGTTTATTAAGATAACTGAGCGGAGAAGTTTCCGGCAAATTAAATTCAAGAGAATAAGCGCAAAGCTGCTGACAGAAAGTATTGTAACGTTTGTTAGCCTGAATATCGCCGTATTTTCCGTCACCAAGCAAAGGGGAACCGATATGTGACATATGAGCTCTTATCTGATGAGTTCTGCCGGTGTACAGCCTGATCTCTATGAGGGAAAGCCCTTTTTTCTGTCGGATAATTTTATAGCCTGTTTTGATTTCCTTATATCCGTCGGCAGGAAAATCTGAAATTTTAACAATGTTTCCTGATTCCTCTTTTTTGTGGAATGCGATGATTATATCTGCTGCTTTCGGAGGTGGATTTGTGCATATGCAGCGATATATCTTATTTACAGCTCCGTCTTTTATGGCGGAATTGATCTCACGAAGTGCTTCTGCATTTTTTGCTGATATAACAAGACCGGATGTATTTCTATCCAGACGGCTGCAAATCGCCGGAGCAAATGAGTTTTCGCTTTCGGGATTATATTCCTTTTTATTGTAAAGGTAGAGTTTTATTCTGTTGATAAGAGTATCTCCGCCGGACGAATCGGAGGAATGTGAATCAAGGCCAATAGGTTTGTCAGCGATAAGGATATTTTCGTCTTCATAGACTATCTTCAGCTCGCCCGAAGCGTTAAGAAAGCTCATGTCATGTTTTTTTGAAGCAGATAATTCATCTTTGACAAATACGGTCACAATATCTCCCTCACAGAGTCTGGTCGATATCTCACAGCGCTTTCCGTTGATTTTTATATCTTTTTTTCTTATTAGTTTATACAGCATACTTCTAGGCATATCAGGCATTGCTTTGAGTATGAATTTGTCGATTCTTTGACCGCAATCATTGTTATTAATAGTAAAATTTTTCATATTATTGTTGTCCATTCTGACTAATTTGTGGTAAAAATTACCAAAAAATCTCCTTTTAAAATATATAATGCTACAAAATTTAGCTGTTAGTTTGTTTTTTGTTTAAAACAGTTGCAA
>CAJKFZ010000111.1 GCA_905199285.1 uncultured Ruminococcus sp. | reverse complement strand
ATAGTTCATCATGGCAGGATAAGACGTTTAATGCCCATAGAAGCATGGCGGCTTCAAGGCTTTACCGATAATCAATTTCATAAGGTTCAGGCAATAGGAATGTCCGACGCTCAACTCTACAAGCAGGCAGGGAATGCGGTAAGCGTACCTGTTGTTGAGGACATTGCAAGACATTTACTGGAATTTGACAAGGAGATAAATGCCTATGGAAAATAAGATCAAAATTTTTGAAAACGAGGAATTCGGCAAAGTGAGGACGGTTATCAAGGATGGAGAACCGTGGCTTGTAGGCAAAGATGTTGCCGAAATTTTAGAGTATTCCAACACAAGAGATGCTATTTCACGTCATGTTGATAGTGAGGATAAAACCACCGTCGTGATTTCCGACGGTGGTTCAAATTACAAAAGTAAGACCACTATTATTAATGAAAGCGGTTTTTATAGTCTTGTTCTATCAAGCAAAATGCCGAAAGCCAAAGAATTTCGCAGATGGGTAACCTCCCACGTACTTCCAACGATCAGGCGCACCGGAGGCTACGTTGCCAACGAGGATATGTTCATCGAGAACTATCTCCCCTTTCTTGAAGAGCCGTATCAAGGTCTTTTTCGTCTGCAGATGATGGCAATAAATCAGCTGAATGAGCGTATCAGGCATGATCAGCCACTGGTGGAGTTTGCGAATCAGGTGTCAAACAGCGAAAATCTCATCGATATGAACGCTATGGCGAAGCTTGCGATTGAGGAAAATATTCCGATTGGCAGGAACAGACTGTTCCGCTGGCTGCGTGAAAACGAGATTCTGATGTCGGACAACCTGCCGTATCAGAAGTTCATCGACCGTGGATATTTTGCGGTCAAGGAATCCGTTTTTGAAACCGGTTCTATGACCAAAACCTATCAGCAGACGTTTGTTACCGGTAAGGGGCAGCAGTTCATTATCGGATTGTTGAAAAAGGAGTTTTGTGACAATGGAAATTAAGAGTGTTTCTTTGTACGATTTGAGAAAAATGAACAACAGCGAAGGACTTATTCTTCAAGGCTGCGGCGGAGATTTGCAGGAATGGGTGGACGGCATAAACGATATGCTGACAGAAAGTGAAATATTGCAGAATGAAAGCCGTTTTGAAAAGGCGTACACTTTTAGTAATGAGAATCTCACCTGTCTGCTGTTCCCGTTTGACGGCGTTCAGCTTGATGTAGGCAAGCTTGCGATATGGCGGCTTGAAACAAGAGAAACCTTTGGCAGCACTTGGCTTTCCGATTACGTTGACAATAGGTTAAATGGGTTTGTTAGCGAGGAAACTTTTGAATCCGTTCCTTCTGAAGAATACGAGGAAAACGAAGATTTTGACATGAAATTGTAATTAAAATTTAAAGCCGTTTTGCCGACAGCGGAAAGCTTCCGACGCCTGCAAAGCGGCTTTTTCTTTTCTGCTGTCGGCAGCGGCAGAAGGAGAAAAATGAATAGTTTCATATCATGGATAGGCGGCAAAAAGCTGCTCAGGGATGAGATTCTCGCACGTTTGCCGCCGGAATACGACAAGTATATCGAAGTTTTCGGCGGCGCTGGATGGGTGTTATTTCGCAAGCCGCAAGGCAAAGAAATGGAGGTTTACAATGATTTCAACAGCAATCTGGTGAACCTTTTTCGCTGTGTGAGGGATAAGCCAAATAAGCTGAAATACAAGCTTCGGTACGTTCTGAATTCCCGTGAGGACTTCGACTGGATCGCCACGCTGCACAAGAAAAAGCTGTTCCCAAGATTTCGTGACATTGACAGGGCAGCCAAGTTTTATCAGCTTATCCGATACAGTTATGCATCAGGACTTGACAGCTTTGGCTGTCAGCCGCATTCTATGTGGGCGGATTTTCCTCAGATAGATATGGCTTCGATGAGGCTTCAAAAGGTGCTTATTGAGAACCGTGATTTTGAAAAGCTGATAAAACAGTACGACAGTACGGGCAGTTTTTTCTACTGCGATCCGCCGTATTTTGCCACGGAAAATTACTACAAAGATGTGGGATTTAAAACTGACGATCATATAAGATTGCATGATACGCTGATGGGCATCAAGGGCAAATTTTTAGTGTCCTATAACGACTGCCCTGAGATTCGGGAAATCTGGAATCAGTCTGATATCCGCATAGAGGAGATCAGCAGGCTCAATAATCTTGCGCAGCGGTATGAGGGCGGCTGTCAGTATGCGGAGCTGTTAATTTCAAATTACGATACGACGCAGAGAGTTGGTACGATTGACCAACTCTCTTTCTTTAATGAAAAAGGAGATTTTATTTCATGAAAAAAGTTATATTTTCACAAGTTATGACGGATAACGGAACGGCAGAATTTTCGGGAGTTTACGACCGAAACGGTCTTCCGGTAAAAATTATTTTGGAAGCAGACGATGACGGAATTGTGCTGACGGCAGTCCGCAGAAAGCTGACTGATCTGGAATTAATGGAGATCTGCAACAGCGCTGACGGCTGCGAAAACTGCATTTTTCAAGGCGACTGCGATGATGAGGAGGCATACACTAATGATTGATTGGTTATGCTTAAAAATTCGCTCGCCGCCTTATTGATAACGTAGAACTTGCGCAAAAGGTCTGGATATTGCATTGATTTTATGGTATGGTTATGGTAACGAAAGGAGCTGATCCATATGAAAAAATCAATACTTATCCTTATCTTAGCAGGACTTCTCACAGCCTGCGTACCTACCGCCGGCGTGACGCCGGACACAGATCATGGCGAAGAACAATTGGAATCTTCACTAAATTCCGCGCCGTTTTCTGAAAATAATACGGAGTTGGAATCATACTCCGAGATTGAATCTCAGCCATCGACTGAGTGCGAAATTTCAATCACAGAAACAGCTGTAACGACAGTAAAAAATCAGTCCAAAACGGTCTGTACAACGACGGCGGTAACCGATGTGCAAAAGGAAAAAAGTCAATATGATCCAACGGAAGCTCAGCAGGAAAAAGCTGATGTAATCGCTGAGAATCCTACTGATCATACGGAATCAAGTACCGAAATTATATCGGAAGAATCGACTGAAAATACACAGTCAGAACCGCCGCAAACTACTGATTCTACGGAGGTTACGATTACCGAACCGACAGAATACGAAGAAGAAGCCGAGCCTCCTGAGTATGGTATGTCGGATTATGTAAAGGCTCTTGAAGTGTACAATTTTATGACGGTAAACGGCGGCGGAACGTGCGTACAATACGCATATCAGACCTACGAAATGTGCTGCCAATACGGTCTGGAGTGTTACTTCGCATGGACTGAAAATCAGCTGTACGGACACGTAGCAAATGTGGTCAGGATCGACGGCGTGTGGTATGTTCTGGATACGCAGGCAGGATGCTTACTGACGGAAAATATGAGCGGATTCACAGAGATAGTGGACGAAAACGAAAGCTATATCGCATCTGCCGACATCATCAGCAGTGTGCGATACGAATAAAAAATTACGAAAGACTCGCAAATGCGAGTCTTTTTTTGTTGGAAAGGAAAAGATATGTTTAAAAATAAAATATTGAAAAAAATCGGCGCAGGGCTCATGGCGGGACTCTGCGCTTTTACTTTGATCGGAACGAATATCGGCGGATTAAAAACTTCCGCAGCAGCAACAGCAAAAGAACCGCTGCTCTCAGGCGATGAGGTAATCAAGCAGGCGGCTAAGTATTTAGGCGTTCCCTACGGCTGGGACTGCAAGGGTTATGACGGCGTTTATTCGTCCTCCAGTCCCAAGAAGCAGTCGATGGAAACCGTTCGAAAAAAAGGTCTGGACTGCTCCGGTCTTGTCTATGCAACGCTCACAGATTTAGGAGTGAGAACGTCAGGTTTTCCCTCAAATAATCCTGTTCCTCAAAACTACTGGGAGTACGGCGACGGCTCTGCGTACAAGAACTGCACCATGACCTACAAGGGCGTAACTTCGCCTATCGAGGTGCTTTACGATAAGCTGAATGCTGATAATCACCAGTATTTTGACGGCGGAAAACTGCTCCCCGAAGCGGTCGTTTCAGGTATCGCAAAGGACAATGGAATCGGTCATATGTGGTTCTATATGGGCGAGTTCAAAAACAGGGACGCCGTTCTCGATTACCTCGTAAAACTGGGCTACAAGCGTGATTCCGTGTCCAAATATGTGGGCAGCGGAAACGGCGATGGCGGCAAGCACTGGCATATCGAGTGCAACGGTTCTCAGGGATGCGTTATCAATAATAACACCGACGGTAAGGCGAGATTTAAGAGCTTTCTTGCCTACAAGCTCACCTCCCGTGATGCAACTTTTACAATCAAAAAATGCATCGATGGTACGTCTCAAATTGTCGGTAAATCGCCCATTGACGGCAGTTTTGCCAAGTACGGTGTGTACAGCGATAAGGCTTGTAAAACTAAAGTCGGCGAGATAAAAATCGGTGAAAAAGGCACAGGTTCTATCAAACTGAAAAGCGGAACTTATTATGTGAAAGAGATTTCCGCTCCGAAAGGCTACGCTCTCTCGACTAAAGTTTACGAGCTGAAAGCCAATCAAACGGTCACCGTTTACGAGGATTTCCAGACCGGAAAAATCAAGATAAACAAGACCGCAGAGGATAAACTTGTCAGAAATATTGAGTTTAAGGTGACAGGTTCTGACGGCAGTTCATACACCAAAAAGACCAATGCTCTTGGTATTGCGGAGTTTTCAGGTCTCAAGGTTTACGACATGAAAACAGGCAAGGCTATCACCTATACCGTTACCGAAATCAACGTAGCTACAAGGTATAAGACGCCAAAGGCCCAAAATGTTACGCTGACAAAGGGCAATGTTGATTTGACTGTTAACGTAAATTTTGACAACGATCTGAAGAAAGGTTCTATCAAAATCAACAAGCAGTCGGAGGATAATCAGAACGGCGACAGAGAGTTTACAATTACCGGCAATAGCAAGACTTACAACATTAAAACAGGCGCTGACGGCATTGCAGTTCTCAGCAATATTCCTGTTTATGACAGCAATAACAAGAAAATCACCTACACTATTAGCGAGAAAAATGTGCCTATAAAATATGTTGTTCCTGCCGATCATAAAGTGACTCTGACAGCTGACGCTACTACAAATGTGACATTCAAAAATGTGCTTAAAAAGTTTACTGCGGAGGTAGTGAAAAAGGACTCCGAAACAAACGAATCACAGGGTGACGCAACTCTCGCCGGAGCAGTTTACGGACTCTATCTTGACGATGAACTTGTAGACACTTACACTACAGACGAAAACGGATATTTCAAGACAAAGGAGTACGTTTGCGGAAATTACACGATTCAGGAAATCAGTCCGTCAGAAGGCTATCTCCTTAATAAAACGGTGTACTTCATAGGCGCACATCCGGAGAATTATACCATCGAACACAACCCTATTTCAAAGACTGTTACCGAAGATGTTGTCAAGGGAAAAATCAGCATTATCAAGCATTCGGACGATGATGAAAACGAAGTAATTAATCTCGAAAAAGGCGCAGAATTCGAGGTTTATCTCAAATCCGCAGGCTCTTATGCAAACGCAAAAGACAGTGAAAAGGACTATCTCATTACCGATGAAAACGGATTTGCAGAAACAAAATTAATGCCATACGGCGTGTATACTGTTCACCAGACAAAGACAGTCAACGACGCTGCTTTCGTTTCTGATTTTGAAGTTTTCATTGCAGAAAACGAGAAAACCTACGAATATATTCTCAATAACGCGCCGTTCAAATCATATATCCACATCACAAAATTGGACGCAGAAACAGGTAAAAATATCGCCTACGAGGGTGCAGGATTCCAGATTTATGACGCTGAAAATAACCTCGTAAGCATGGGCGTAGACACATTTTACACAAACTCCGAGGGCTATCTGATTACCCCTGAAGTGCTCCATTACGGCGATTACACGCTGGTCGAAGTTCAGGCTCCTATGGGTTACGCTCTGGACAGCGAACCGGTCGCATTCAGCGTAACTGCGGCAAATTCAGAAATAGAAAATGCCGTGAATATTGTCAAGGTTCAGAAGTCGGATATTGCTCAGAAGGGCAAGATCTCTGTGCAGAAATCCGGCGATATTTTCAGTTCTGTAACTGCTCTTGGCAGCGCAATTTCAGTTGATCCAAATGGCGAAACGCACGAAAGCGGACAGACAACTTATACCCCAGTTTTCGAGGAAAACGGACTCTCCGGAGCGGTTTATCAGGTGATCGCAAGCGAGGATATCGTGACCGCTGACGGCACTGTCAGAGCCAATGCAGGCGACGTTGTATCGGAGCTTACAACAGATGAAAACGGCTTTGCTAAAACCGATTTATTGTACCTCGGAAAATATGAAGTTAAGGAAGTTCAAGCTCCTTACGGCTACGTTTTAAACAGTGAGCCGCAGCTTGTGGAACTCGCCTACGCAGGACAGGAGGTCACCGTGAGAGATACCGTAAATGCAACCTTTGTCAACAACTATCAGGGTGTGGAAATTGCTCTTGAAAAGATTATGGAACAGGATGAAACCTTTGGAATCGGTATGAATTCTGAATACAAAAATGTCCGTTTCGGATTGTTTGCAGCAGAAGAAATCACAGCCGCCGACGGCAGCTCTATTCCCGAAAACGGTCTTATTGCAGAGGTCGCACTTGATGAAAATATGAAGGCTGTCATTGCTGAAAAAGTTCCATTTGCAAAGTACTATGTTCAGGAAATCGCAACTGACGAACACTATGTTTTAAACGGCGAAAAGTACCTTGTAAGCTTCGAATATCAGGGTCAGGAAATGACCACTGTGTACGTGGATTGCGGACAGTTCAAGAACCTTCTTAAGCGCGGAACTGTTAAAGGAATCAAGGTAAACGAGGCTGACGAGCCGTTAGAAAACGCTCTCTTCGGACTCTTTAATACCGACTGCGAGGAGTTCACAGCAGACAATGCAATCATGACTTCCGAGTCTGATTCTAAGGGCGAATTTGGCTTTGAAGAAGTGCCTTTCGGCAGCTATATCGTGCGTGAAATCGCAGCTCCTACAGGCTATGTTTTAAGCGATGAAAGCTATCCTGTAACTGTTTCGGAAAACGAGGAAACTATCAATATTCGTACAGTTAACGAGAAGATCAAAGGCAATGTTACCGTTACAAAAATTGACGAAGAATACCCTGACAACAGGCTTTCAGGCGCAGAGTTCACCGTTTATTCCGATGAAAAATGCGAGATTGAAATAGGCAAATTGTCAGAAACAGAAAAGGGCGTATACCTCCTTGAAAATCTTGAATACGGCAAGTATTTCTTAAAGGAAACTGTCGCTCCGGACGGTTTTATTATCGATGAAAATGTGTATCCGTTCAACATAGAAAAGGACGGTGAAACAATCGAAATTTCAAACACAGAAGTCGGAAAAGGCTTTATAAATAAACCGAAAAAAGGCGGTGTTGAGATCACCAAGACCGACATTTCTACAGGTCAGCTGATACCAAACTGCGGCATCGAGATTCTCGATAAGGACGGCAATGTTGTCGTTCAAGGACGGACAGATGATAAGGGTATCGTGAAATTCGATATGCTTCGTGTGGGCGATTATTTCTACCGTGAATTTGACGCTCCTGACGGATATATTTTAGATGAAAATTCATATCCGTTCACGATAAAGGAGAACGGCGAGATCGTTAAATGCAGCATGACAAATACCAAAATTCCGCATCAGCCGACTCCGTACACAGGCGATAATCACAGCGATCTTTTGGCATGGATCATGATAGGTCTTTCCCTTGCCATAGGCTCAGTTTTATTCATTTGCAGAAAGAAAAAGATGTCCATGAAAGGCGTTCAGAATGAGGAATAAGATTATATTTATAACGGCGGCTGTGATATCAGCCGTCCTCCTTTTTGGAGGACTGTTCTTGTTATTTCGTGACGATGTGGGCGAGATGATTCAAGAAGAAAAAATCAAACCGTTTGTGCCTGATTTTACTGTTCTGGAATTGCTGGAAAACAGCGGATCAAGTGAAGAAGATGCCGCTGAAATACCGTCTGAAGCGGAAGAAAAGTTAAAGGAACAGACTCAGAAATTGTGCGCTAATGTTGACAATTCTATCGGCTGGATAAACGTTCCCGAAACGAAAATCGACTACCCTGTGATGTATTCCGGTGACAATGAATTTTATCTTCACAGAGCCGTTGACGGCAGTTATTTAAGGGTGGGTTCGATCTTCCTCGATTACCGTTGCAATGCAGATTTTACGGGAAAAATCAACGTTCTGTATGGTCATAACATGAGCGATGGAAGTATGTTTGCGGACGTGATGAAGTTCATTGACAGCGAATATTTTGACGGTCACAATTACGGCTGGCTGACTACCGAAAACACTGTGTACAAAATAAACTTTTTTTCGCTGTCGCAGCCGGAAAATTATGATGATTTTTATGATGTAAATTCCGATGTGAATTTGTGGCTTGAC
>CAJKFZ010000110.1 GCA_905199285.1 uncultured Ruminococcus sp. | reverse complement strand
TATTCTCGCTGCCGTACTTTTTATCTTATCTGCTGCAAACGCTGTACGGAATGGCTGACCTGTACATAATAGGTCAGTTTGAAGGTGTTGCCAGTACAACAGCGGTTTCTATTGGCTCACAGGTTATGCATATGCTGACGGTTATGATCGTGGGACTTGCTATGGGTGCTACGGTCTTTATTGGACAGTCTATTGGCGGTGACGATAAGAAAAAAGCTGCACATGGCATGGGCAATACTGTCACACTCTTTATGGTGGTATCGGTTGTGTTGACAGTGATTCTTGTAGCATTAGTGAAACCAATCACATCTGTCATGTCTACGCCTGCTTACGCTGTTCCCGGCACAGTAAACTATCTTACCATCTGCTTTATCGGTATTCCTTTTATTACTGCGTACAACGTAATCAGCGCCGTTTTTCGTGGTATGGGCGACTCCAAAAGTCCGATGTATTTTATTGCTGTGGCATGCGCAGCCAATATCGGTTTGGATTACCTGTTTATGGGCGTGTTTCATATTGGTCCTGCCGGAGCAGCACTCGGCACGACGCTTTCACAGGCAATTAGCGTTATAGTATCTCTTGCTGTAATTCTGAAACGCAAAATGGGCGTTTCAGTCTCCAAAGCCGATTTTAAGCCGCAGCGTTTAGTCATGGGGCAAATCCTAAAAATCGGTGTTCCGGTTGCCTTTCAGGATGGACTGATACAGATTGCCTTTATCATCATCACGATTATCGCCAACCACCGGGGACTAAATGATTCGGCAGCGGTAGGCATTGTAGAGAAGGTTATGAGCTTCCTGTTCTTGATTCCGTCCTCCATGCTCTCTACCGTTTCTGCACTTGGTGCGCAGAATATCGGAGCAAACAAACCTAAGCGAGCAGTGGCAACATTGCGTTATGCCGCCATGCTTGCAGTTGGTTTTGGAATTGTGGTCGCTGTTACAATGCAATTTATTGCAGAGCCTGTCGTTTCGCTGTTTACCGACGCAGGTACGGCAGAGGGTGCGGAGGTCGCCCGGCTCGGAGGACAATACCTGCGTGGATATGTATGGGATTGCATTTTTGCCGGCATTCACTTCTGCTTCAGCGGCTATTTCTGTGCGGTGGGAAAATCGGGAATCTCTTTCATTCATAATCTCTCCGCTATTCTGCTTATGCGCATTCCCGGCGTATATCTGACCTCCAAAATGTTTCCGACGACGCTGCTTCCAATGGGACTTGCCACAGCTTCCGGATCGCTGATTTCGGTCATCATATGCATTATTGCTTTTGCACTTCTTACACGAAAAAGCAAGGCAACTGTTATGGAGGGTGTGTAAATGGATATGCCTAAACTGTTTTCAATAGGAGATGTAGCAAAGCTGTTTCATATCAGCGTCAGCAGCCTGCGCCATTATGAGGATGTGGGACTTCTCACGCCGGAACATATTGATTCTGACAGCGGCTACCGTTATTACAGTGCCCGCCAATTCGAGATTCTGAATACAATCCGTTATCTGCGTGTCCTCGATCTTCCGTTGTCCGAAATTGCAGATTTTCTCGGCAACCGTGATGTGGAGCGTATCGAAGAAAAATTACGCCAGCAAAAAGAAGTGGTAATTGCAAAGCAAGCTAAATTTAAACGCATAGAAAGAAAGATCGATAATCGACTTCGTATGATTGCCGATGCAAAAAATTCAGAGTTTGACAGTGTGAAACTAATCCATAAAGAGCCTTGCCGTATTGTGTGGGTCAGAGATTCGTTGAAAATTCACAGTTTTCTCGATATGGAAACTCCGATCAGAAAGCTGGAAGAAACGCAGGCGGAAGCGCTCGTGTTTCTCGGCAAAGTCGGAGTCGGCATTTCAGAGGAAAGACTACGGAAAAGTTGCTTTGACAGCTATGACGGCATTTTCCTGATTCTGGACGAGGAAGATCATTTCAACGGCGAAACAATGATACTTCCTGAAACGCTTTGTGTGTCTGTCCGCTTTCACGGCAGTCATGCGGAAGTGCCGGAACAGTATCAGAAGCTAAACAATTATATTGCAGAGCATAAGCTTGAGATTAGTGGATTTTCCCGTGAGATTACAATGATCGACTACGGAATCACCAATGATACCGAAAAATTTGTAACGGAGATCAGTATTCCTGTTATTTGTACATGAAGATATAAAACGATTGTATTTACTGAAATGAAAGATGATTATACCATGTCAAGTTTACTATACTTCATAGCAAACAAGTCTCTGCACATTCAGCAGGGACTTATCTCTTATTGTAAATACTGAAACAGCACATCAAATTGTGCAGCTTGCTTTTTCAGGCAGACAAGATAGTATGCAGCAGTTGCTTCATCATCTGCAATGGGAATATCGATCCTATCTGAATAAATGCCCATATAATCTTTCGCAAGGTTTGTGGTGAATGACGGCAGTACAGATGCGCTTAGAAGTTCGGCAAAGCTGTATCTGTCATTTTGCATCAGAAAACGAGAATTCGGCATTTTTCGCACGGTCAGTTCATGCCAGAAGCCTACATCGGACATACGCAGGAAGTTTTCTCCGTCCATATCCGCAAAGGTGAGTGATTCTCTGTCTGCAAATTTATGTGTAGTCGGCAAAGAAAACATCAGGATTTCTGTGCCACATTCAATGAAACGGTAATCGCCATCCTCTGGAATGGATCTAAGCACAGCAAGATGATATTTCCCATTGGAAAGACCATTTATCAGATGATCTTCTGCCTGTGTTTCCGTAACAATGGACATATTCGGATAGAACTGTGACAGCAGCGGTGACAGTTTCCAGACAGGTGCAGGCGCACAGACACCGAGCGAGATCGTTCTGCGGCTTCGGTCGTATTCCTGCACCTGATGCACAATACCGTCAACCTCTGCAAGAGCCTTGACGGCAAGCTCTGCGGTCAGTCTGCCGTTTTCATTGAGTTCCAGCTTATTACGGCTTCGCACAAACAGCGGAACACCAATGTCTTCCTCTAACTTTCGCATATTTCGGCTCAGTGCAGGCTGTGAAAGAAACAGCTTTTCCGCTGCTTCGGAAAGTGTACCGTATTCCGCAAAGGCGGCAAGTTGGCGGAGCTGATATAATTCTAACATAGAAACCTCCTGTATAAACGCTGTTGATAGCAGTATGCAAAACTGGCATTGTACAAATGCGGATATCTGTGATATAATAGGGATAGATCAGAAAATCGCTATCAATAGTATAGCATATTCACATTGAAAAAGCAATACAATAAGGAGGTGTTCTGTGTGATTTTTTATTTCACCGCAACAGGCAACAGCTTGTATGCGGCAGGGCAGCTTGACACGGAATGTTTGAGTATCGCACAGGAAATACACAGCGAAATGCAGTATCAGGCTGATAAAATCGGTATTGTATGCCCGATCTACGGTCATGAAATGCCTGAGATCGTCAAGGAATTTATCACAAATGTGACATTTGATACGGAATATCTGTATCTGATATTAACCTACGGAAACCGTCACGGCGGTGCAGCAGAGCTTGCGAAGATGTTTGCGGAATCGGTTGGAAAGCACTTTGACTATATCAATGTCCTGCTGATGGTTGATAATTTTCTCCCCGGCTTTGATATGAAGGAACAGATGCAGATCGATAAGCACATTCCTGAACAGTTAGCTATTATCAAATCAGACATTGCTGAGAGAAAGCATTTTCTTTCTGAGGTGACAGAGAAGGACAGAGCTGTACATCGCAGATACCTTGAACGGACTGCGAAGCTGCCTGCGGATACGTTCCGAAATATGTATCGTATCAGTGATGAGTGCATTGGCTGTAGTATCTGTACAAAAGTTTGTCCCATGGGGTGTTTCAGTGTCAACGATCAACATGCTCATTGGGACGGCGACAGATGTATCGCTTGTATGGCTTGTATCCATGCCTGTCCCGAAATGGCAATACAGCTCAATATTCCTGAACCGAATCCCCGTGCAAGATACCGAAATGAACATATCAGGATTATGGAGATCATAGATGCGAACTGGCAGAAACCGGTTCGGTATCAACAGTATTGATAGCAGTATGCAGAATTGGTATTGTACAAATTCTGATTTTTGTGATATACTATATACACAGAATAAATTTTATCTATAGCAGGAGGAAATGATTATGGAATTCATTACATTGAACAACGGAACAAAAATGCCGCTGGAGGGATTTGGCGTGTTCCAGATTCCTGATGCAGCCGAATGTGAGCGTGTGGTATATGATGCGATCAAGACAGGCTACCGTCTGCTTGATACTGCTGCCGCATACATGAACGAGGAAGCAGTCGGAAAGGGTGTTGCTCGTGCGATTGCTGACGGTCTGACTACCCGTGAGGAACTGTTCATCACCACAAAGGTTTGGGTGCAGGATCAAAAAACTGAGGACACGGCTTACGAAGCAGTCAAGACCTCACTTGCCAAGTTGAATATGGACTATGTTGACCTCGTGTTGCTTCATCAGCCTATGGGCGATTATTTTGCAGCATACAGAGGTATTACAAAGGCATATAAGGATGGTCTGACAAAGGCAATTGGTGTCGCTAATTTCTATCCGGCAATTCTCACCAATTTGTGTGAGAATGTCGAGGTCATTCCTGCGGTAAATCAGGTCGAGCTGCATCCATTCTTTGTACAGACAGCTGCACTTGAAAATATGAAGGCATACGGTGTCGTTCCACAGGCCTGGGGACCTCTTGCCGAGGGTAAACACGGCATTTTCACTGATTCTGACCTGACTGCTATCGGTGCAAAGTACGGTAAATCTGCCGCACAGGTAGCTCTCCGTTGGAACGCACAGAGAGGTGTGTCAATCATTCCGAAGTCTGTTCATGTAGAGCGTATGGTGCAGAACATTGACATCTGGGATTTCTCGCTCACCGATGAGGAGATGGCTGCTGTCGCTGCAAAAGACCTCGGTCACAGCGAGATCGTAGACCATGATTCCCCTGAATTTGTAAAAATGCTGAACGGTATGAATATTCACTAAGGAGGAAAAACAGATGAGAAAAGATTTAGGTGTACAGCCCGCACTTTTTCCCATGCCTGTGCTGATGGTTGCGGCTTACGATGAAAACGGCACAGTAAACGTGATGAATGCAGCTTGGGGTACAATTTGCAATATGGATAAGGTAGCACTCATCATTGATGAGGCTCATAAGACAACACAGAATATCCGCAAGGTTAAGGCTTTTACGGTCAGCATTGCAGATGCGGCACACATGGAAGGTGCTGATTTCTTCGGTATTGCAACGGGAAACAAAATGCCAGATAAGTTTGAGAAGTCGGGCTATCACGCAGTAAAAAGCAGCTTTGTAAATGCTCCGATCATTACGGAATTTCCTGTTGCGCTGGAGTGCGAGCTTGCGGAGATCGTTCAGACCAATCATCTCCATGCAGTTGTTGGAAAGATTGTGAATGTGAGTGCAGATGAGTCTGTCCTCTCGGAGAATGGGAAGATTGATCCTGTTAAGCTGAATGCACTCATTTTCGATCAGTTCCAATCAGGCTACTATGTTGCAGGGGAAAAGGTCGGACAGGCTTGGAACGCAGGCACTGCGATGATGAAGGCGGCACAGGGCAAATAAAATGATAAAGAGAGTTATGTTATGAAGTATTTAACATTATCTAACGGAGTAAAATGTACCTTGAAGGCTTTAGCGTTTTTCAGGTTTCCAATCCTACAGTGTGCAAGCGAGCTGTGATTTCCTTTCTCTTTTTGCTCCCCTCCGCTAAGGTATTGAACTCGTAAAATTCACAGATTTTGATATTGAGGAATTTCTATTGCTAAAGTAAAAAAATAACCGCCGTAGTAATCAAGTTGATCACTTCGGCGGTTATATTATTTTGATACTGCATCATTCCTTTACACAGCTGCATTTATACGCCGTACCCCATTGTTCCATTGCATCCAGAATCGGCATCATGCTGTGACCCAGATCCGTCAGGGTATATTCCACTCTCGGCGGAACTTCAGGAAACACTTCTCGTGACAGAATACCGTTTCCCTCCATATCCCGCAGGTTGGCAGTCAAAACCTTCTGCGAGATACCCGTCACAGATTTTTTCAGTTCTCCGAAACGCTTTGTACCGCTTCTCAAATCACGGAGAATCAGGACTTTCCACTTATCTCCGATCAGCATCAATGTTGTTTCTACCGGACAAGCCGGCAGTTCTGTTTTGTTTACCATAGTGTCGCTCCTTTTCATAGTATCAAATAGACTGTAATATTCTTATAGATACATTTTAGCATATCTGTGTAAAAAAATCAAGAAAAATTTTTTTAGCCAATTCTTCCCGAAACACCGCAAAGGTTACCAAGAGGTAACTATACCACAAAAAAGTGCCTACTTTACAAATGAAAAAAGCTGTGGTATCATAGAATCAAGGAAAGAGATACAGCGCTGAAATCTCCCGAAAAAGCAAAGAAAACACATTATTTTCAGGAGGAATTTATGATGAACAAGAACACATTTACAGCAGTAAAGCTTGCAAAGGGCGAGATGAACGTTTACGACTTCGGAGCAATAAAGCTCCATGCATACAAGACTAACGACTTTATTGACGATGAGGTTTTTATCGTTGAGAAGAACGGAAAAGCCGTTGTGATCGAATCTCCCTGCTTCTTTGATAACAACACGGAGCTTGCAGAATATCTGAAGGACATTGAGGTTGAGGGAATCCTCGTTGCTTATCACGGTGCAGGAGCAACATTCCTGCCAGATGTTCCGAAATATGCAACACAGAATGCAGCAGATTACTCTGCAAACGGCGGCGGAAAGGCTCTCATTAATAACTTCACAGCAGCATTCGGTGAGATCTTCGACAATTCTGTTCATCAGATCACAAATGTCATCGGCGAGGGAAAAGTCACAATTGGCGGCATTAATTTTATCATCAAGCAGACTGATGAGGCATTTGATGTGGAAATTCCGGAAATCAATGCAGTTTACACCCATATGCTTGGTCACGATTGTCATTCCATTGTGGCAGGTGCAGGCCATGCCGATGCCATTGTTGCTCAGCTGAATGAATACATTGCAAAGGGTTACGACCTGATTCTGACTTCGCACTACACGCCGGAGGATTTAAAGGATGCTCAGACAAAGATTGACTATCTGGAAAATCTGAAAGCAATTGCTAAAAAGTGCACTAATGCTGATGAATTTAAGGCAGAAGTACAGAAACAGTATCCGGATTACAGTGGCGGAAATTATCTTGATATGACGGCAGGATTTTTCTTCGCATCATAAAAATATGGGGGCTGTCGGGTTAATTCGGCAGTCCCTTTTACAAAGGAGAAATTTTATGAACTATACTGATTATTTTGCATATGTAGTAAATGAAATTCATTCTGTCATCGCAGCAACAACAGATGAAAAGGGATTGCCTGTTACCTGTGCAATTGATATGATGGATTTTGATGAAAATGGATTGTATTTTCTGACTGCGAAAGGCAAGAATTTTTATCAAAGACTGAAAGCAAATCAATACATTGCATTTACCGGAATGAAAGGCAAGGATACCATGTCACGAACTGCATTATCCATCCGGGGAAATGTTGTGGAAGTTGGTGCAGGTCGGCTTTCAGACTTATTTGCAAAAAATCCGTATATGTATGAGATCTATCCGACAGAGCAGTCAAGGCAGGCATTGACTGTATTTCAGATTTTTAGCGGTACAGGGGAGTGGTTCGATTTATCCAAAAAGCCGATTGAACGGGCAAGCTTTACATTTGGAGAAAGCAAATCATCGGAACAAGGATATGTGATTCTGGAACATTGTATCGGTTGTGGAAGTTGCCTGTCTGTTTGTCCGCAAAACTGTATTGATACAAGCAGTGTTCCGGCAGTGATTCGTCAGGAAAATTGTCTGCACTGCGGAAATTGCATGACAGCCTGTCCTGTAAATGCAGTCAAAAAAAGAGGTTTACTATGACGCAGAATGAAAAGCTATTATTTCTGATAAAATACTTGTTGTCAGAGAATCCGCAATATCAAAATATGGAGATACCAACAAATCAAACAGAACAGTTCCGATTGTTCCGCAGTCTTGTCAATATTCGTTCGCCAAAGCCGATATCGGAGGATTTTCTGAAAGTGCAGGACGAATATTTGCAAGAGGAAACTGCACGCAAAGGTATCACAGATATTGCGGACTTGCAGTCGATTTCAAGAAATATTTACCTATGGAAAGGCGATATTACCACATTGAAATGCGGTGCAATTGTCAATGCAGCAAATTCACAGATGCTGGGCTGTTTTCAGCCGTGCCATAGCTGCATTGATAATGCGATTCATACATTTGCAGGGGTTCAGCTTCGTTTAAAGTGTGCGGAAATCATGCGGAATCAGGGATATGAAGAACCAACAGGACAGGCAAAAATCACACTTGCGTACAATCTACCATGCAATTTTGTGATTCACACTGTCGGACCTATCGTGCAGGGAAGACTAACGAAAAAACACTGTGAACTGCTGGAAAGCTGTTATCGTTCGTGTTTTGAAATTG
>CAJKFZ010000109.1 GCA_905199285.1 uncultured Ruminococcus sp. | reverse complement strand
CTCGTGATTAATATGAAGATCATTATAAATTTTTAAAAGGACTATTTTTATGAGTGCATATATTGAATTCAAAAATGTTAAAAAGATTTACAAAACCGGAGAGGTTGAAATAAAGGCTTTAAACGATGTGAACTTTGAGATAAATAAGGGGGAGTTTTGCGTTATTGTCGGAGCTTCCGGCGCTGGAAAAACAACTATCCTGAATATACTCGGAGGCATGGATACTCTCAGCAGCGGAAGCGCATGGCTGGACGGAGTGAATATTTCCAAACTCAAAAAAAGAGAACTCACTGCTTACCGCCGATATGATGTCGGATTCGTTTTTCAGTTCTATAACCTTGTTCAGAATCTCACAGCGCTTGAAAATGTCGAGCTTGCGGCGCAGATATGCAAAGAGCCGCTTGATGCGTCGAAGGTTCTTGAACAGGTCGGTCTCGGCGATAGAATGAAGAATTTTCCGGCACAGCTTTCCGGCGGAGAACAGCAGCGTGTGGCAATAGCGAGAGCGCTTGCAAAAAATCCGAAGCTTCTTCTCTGTGACGAGCCGACAGGTGCGCTCGATTACAATACCGGAAAAGCAGTTCTCAAGCTTTTGCAGGATACCTGCCGCAAGACAGGAATGACAGTAGTTGTTATCACTCATAATCAGGCTCTTTCGGCTATGGCGGACAGGATAATAACGGTTAAAAACGGAGCTGTTGAAAGTATGCGTATCAACGACAATATTGTCGATATAGCAGATATTGAGTGGTGAGTGATATGAAGTCGATGATGAAAAAGGCGGCGTTTCGTGAAATAAAGGGAAGCTTTGGACGCTATTTTGCGATACTCGCCATTATTGCTTTAGGCGTTGGTTTCTTTTCCGGAGTCCGTATTACAACTCCTGCAATGGTAAACACGATAAACAGCTTTCTTGACGAAAATCAGTTTTACGATTACCGTATTTTATCTTCTTCCGGTTGGAGCGAAAATGATGCGGAGAGCTTTGAATCTGAGAATGATGTAAGAAGTGCGGAAGCTGCATACAGTCTGGACGCTGTATATAATTACAAAACCGGAAAAGAAAATGTTCTGAAAACTCATTCAATAACCTACGATGTGAATCAGCTTCATCTTGTAAGCGGAAGAATGCCGCAATCTCCGGACGAATGCGTTATTGATGCAGAACTGCGCAAGGTTCCGGAACTGAATACTTTTTTGTCGCTTTCTGACGAAAATGATGAAAATACATTGGGTTCACTGAATTACAGTAAATTCAAAATAGTTGGAACGGTCTATTCTCCGCTCTATGTCAACTTTGAACGTGGAACGACTTCAATAGGAAACGGAAGCGTCAGTGGATTTGTCTATATGCTGCCTGAAGCTTTTAATATGAGCAGATATTCCGAGATATACGTCCGTTTTGATCAGGATCACGAAATATATTCCGATGAATACCAAAAATACATGAACGGCAAGGATGAAAAATGGGAGCAGATAGCTTCGGAAAAAGCGGAGAAAAGTTACTCTGAACTTATGAATTCAATGAGACTGCCGGTAGACGACTTACCAGCGTCTTATGTCCTTGACCGAAATACAAATATAGGATATGCCTGTTTTGAAAGCGATTCCGAGATAGTCGCACAGGTCGCAAAGGTTTTCCCGATATTTTTCATTCTTGTAGCAGCGTTGGTCTGCATGACTACAATGAGCCGCATGGTCGAAGAACAGCGTACTCAGATAGGCGTTTTCAAGGCTCTCGGTTATTCCGGAGCTTCGATAATGAATCGATATCTATTCTATTCCGGAAGTGCAGCTCTTATCGGATGTATTCTCGGTTATACCATAGGAAGTATTCTTTTTCCCGCAGTTATCTGGATGACGTACAAGCTTATGTATATTCATCTTCCGATGAAATTTGTGTTTGATTACGGACTTTTTGTAATGTCAGTTCTGGTATCTCTCATATGCACTATGGGAGTAACCTGGATATCATGCCGAAATGAACTTTCTGAAACATCTGCAAGCCTTATGCGTCCGAAGTCTCCGAAAGCAGGGAAGCGAGTTCTTATCGAGAGGATCCCGTTTGTCTGGAACAGAATAAAGTTTTTGCATAAAGTATCAATACGCAATATTTTCCGTTATAAAAAGAGATTTTTTATGATGATACTCGGAATAAGCGGATGTACGGCTCTTCTTCTTACAGGTTTTGGAATAAAGGATTCTATTGCAGGATTTGCGGATATGCAGTATGGGGAAATTATTACAGCCGACGCTGCCGCAGCATTTTCATGTCCCGAGGGAAACGTTCCTGAAGAAGTGATTTCTGTTCTGGATGAAAAAGCTGATAATTATATTTTCCTTAGGGAGTCAAACTGGGATCTCCTTTACGGCGACCGAGTTAAAAGCATAACGCTTCTTGCTCCGGAAAATTATGACGATGTAAGCAGTTTCATGAATTTCAGAACATCGGACGGCAAACAGGTTGAATCTCCTGCGCTGAATGAGGTAATAATCAGCAACAGCATTCAGGAAAGATACGGCGCAGATATCGGTGATGAAATTGTTTTGCGAAACGAAAATATGGATACTCTCCGTGTAAAGGTTTCGGGAGTATTTGAAAATCACGTTTATAATTATATTTTTATTTCTGCTGAAACTATGGAATCTCAGCTTTCAGAACCACTGGTGTTCAATGAAGCGTATATAAATTTCAGCGATAATGACGATATGCATCAGTTGTCGGCGGATATTGGCAGAAATAAAAGTTTTACGTCGATATATCTTTTTGAAGACATTAAAGTGCGTATGGGTAATATGATGAACAGCCTTAATTATATAGTTCTTCTTATAATCATTTGTGCCGCTGTGCTTGCGTTTATCGTTATTTATAATCTTACTAATATAAATATAACCGAAAGGATACGGGAAATAGCTACAATAAAGGTACTTGGCTTTTTCAGGAGCGAGACTTCGGCATATGTCCTTCGTGAAAATCTTGTTCTTACTGCTGTTGGAACTCTTTTCGGACTCGGACTTGGTATTCTGCTTCATAAATTTATTATGGCGCAGATAGTTGTTGATCTTGTTTCGTTTACAACGAGGATTCTTCCCATGAGTTATGTTTACAGCGTTGCTCTTACCTTTGTATTTAACTTTGCCGTCAATATCTTTATGGAGATAAAGCTTGACAGGATAAATATGGCTGAATCGCTGAAATCAGTCGAATAATAATTTGAAAATGCTTCACATTTTGTGGAGCATTTTTTATTGTCTGGAATGTAAACAGTATTGTTTTTTATGTTTTAAGGAGCTATTTTCAGATTTATTATTTGTTAAAGGATATATACTCTATAGGGCGTTCGCCCTAATTATTTCAAATATTCCATATGGATATTTGAAATAATTAATATCGGGTTTCCAAAGGGTGGATTCACCCTTTGGCAGAGGGTATAAGGGAGACAGCGTCTCCCTTATAATAACATAAAAAGCAAATGCTTTTGTAATGTCTGTCATAATGTATGTCCAAGCTGAATATTATTGAGTGAAAGGGGAGAACAGTATGGAAAAACGTACAAGCTATGAGATAATATCGTCTTATGTTACAGCTCCGATACGCTTAGCGATGCTGAAAGTTAAAGAAGAAAAAAGAATTCGTTTAAGTGAGATACGCATCCGAAGCGGAAGAGCGGTTTCTTTTGTCTATCCCGACAGCATATGGTTTCTGACGTCCGGCGGAGAGCTTGTTAAAAATCATCTCAGCAATAATTGTATAACAGCTTCACCGTCGGATATAAAAGCTATGGTAGAAGCTCTTTGCCGATATTCTATGCATAGCTGTTCCCGTGAACTGCGTGAGGGATATTTCGTGATCGGACAAGGAGTGCGTGTAGGAGCTGCCGGTACTTTTTCTGAAACCGAGAGCAGGATAATAAGAGATTTCAGCAGCCTTAATTTCAGAATATCACGCTGTGTTCAGGGATGTGCGGATGAAATATTCAGCCGGACTTGCTTAAACGGAAGGAGCGTTCTGATTTGCGGCGGAGTAAATTCCGGAAAAACAACGCTTCTCCGTGATCTTTGCCGTTTGTGCGGAAACAGCTTTAAGGTCGTACTCATTGACGAGAGAAACGAAATATCCTCAACGGCAGGAGGTGTTCCGGATAACGATATAGGCGCAATGACCGATGTTATAGTCGGCTCAGATCGTGACGAGGGAATACTTTCGGCTATAAGAACTCTTTCACCCGATATGATAGTCTGCGATGAAATTTCAGGTGAAAAGGATACAGCGGCTATCCTTAACGGTTTTGGCTGTGGAGTAAGATTTGCGGCATCGCTTCATGCTGACAGCTACGAGGATATGCTTAGGAGAACTGTCGCCAGACCTCTTATTTCGGCAGGAGTATTCGATTATGCCGTTTTTCTTGAGGGAAGCAGTTTCCCCTCGAAAATAAGGGAAATAAGGAGACTGAAAAATGCTTCTTAAGGTGATTGCGGCAATAATGTTTTCTCTTGCCGGAGCGGCTATCGGATTTTCAAAAGCAGATCGACTTCGTGAAAAACTTGAAATTTGCAGGGAAACGGCAATGCTCGTTGAAAAGTCGGCAATACTGATTCGCTATCAGGGATTAAGCGTTTACGAGCTTTCTGCAAATCTGAAAAACTGTTCCGGATTATCCTCGCTTTCGTTTATTAAAGCCCTTCCGGAAACCTTTTATGAGGGAGAAAATTTTCACTCTCAGTGGAAGTCAGCTGTAAATTCTCAGACCGACATCCCTGATGAGGAACGCAAGCTTATTTTACGCTTCGGAGAAATTCTCGGAACAAGCGATATCGAGGGACAGCTTGCTTCCATCGAGAGCATAAAGCAAGAGCTTTCAGCGCTTGAGAAAAGACGTTCCGATTGCTTTATACAAAAGGGGAGACTTTACAGAAGCGTTGGAACTCTTTTCGGAGTTATGGCTGGAATTCTTGTAATTTGAGAAAAGGATGTGGACTATGGATATTGATTTAATATTTAAAATTGCAGGAACGGGAATTATCGTCGCTGTTCTTAATCTTGTGCTGAAACGTGCCGAGCGTGAAGAACAGGCGATGATGACTACTCTTGCCGGACTTATTGTTGTGCTTGTTATCATAGTTGAAGAAATAGGAAACCTGTTTGAAACAGTAAAAACGGTGTTCGGATTATGGTAGAAAACAGCCTTTCAATATCAATTTTCTGTATTTGTGCAGCGATTTTTGCGGTTCTTTTACGGCAATACTGCCGTGAGCAGTCGCTGCTTATCGCTCTTGGAGCGTGTACTGCTGTGATAGGCGGATTTATGCTTTTTCTTGAACCTGTTATATCGGAGGTTCGTGAAATTTTTTCTGAAGCGGGAATATCCGAAAGCTACATGACGCTTATTTTCAAAGCCGCCGCAATCTGCTTTATAACGCAGATAACCTGCGAGATATGCTGTGACAGCGGAGAAACGGCAATAGCTTCTGCGGCTGAAATGTGGGGGAGAGGTGCGCTTGCTTTTATAAGTCTTCCGATAATACGTTCGCTTCTTGAAAGAATAAGTGAAATACTTTAGGTAGTTTTAAATTATGAAGAGGATTTTTTTATTTGCGGTTATAATTTTTCTTATGTTTACAAGTTTTATTCCTGTAAATGCGGCGGCAGGCTACGATGAAGACCGTTCTGAGATATCTTCTCAGCTTGACGATGTTCTTTCTGAATATGACATTGACTGGAGATACGATGATATAAGCGGACTTGGTTTTGGAGAATTATGGGAAACAGTCTCCGGTTCTCTTGCTGATAAGCTCAAAGCTCCGGCAAGGCTTCTTGCTTCGCTTCTTGCTATAACCATTTTTACTGCTGTAATGCGGGGAATGGGCGATGGAGTTTTCAGTAAGGGTTCAAATTCGGGTTTGTACAATATGGTCTGCGTTTTAACAGCAGTAACGGTTATAACTCCGTCGCTGTTTGCCGTTTATGAAAGCGCTCTTTCGGCTATTGAGCGGACAGGAGGATTCATGCTTGTTTTCGTTCCTGTTTTTGCAGGAATAACTATAGCTTCCGGAGGAATTGCCTCGGGCGGTATATACAACATGATGATTCTTGGAGCATCCGAGCTTTTTGTCGGTCTTACCAACAGTTTTCTTATGCCGATTCTGAGCGTGACAGCAGTTCTTGCCGTTTCCGGAAGCGTATTCCCGAATGTTTCGGTCGAAAGCATTGTCAAACTTATAAAAAAACTTATAACATGGGGAATGACGGTCGCTATGACTTTATTTACAGGTTTTACGACGATGAAATGTACTCTTGCCGCTAAAACGGACGGAGTTGCCGCCAAAACAGCCAAATTTATTATTTCAGGATTTGTACCTATAGTTGGAGGCGCAGTATCGGATGCGTATTCAACTGTCAGAGGAAGCTTTGACGTTATCCGTTCAACGGTAGGAACTGCTGGAAATATTGCAATATTGATATTCGTTGTACCTCCTCTGATAGAACTTCTTGTATTCAGAGGAGTAATGTGGATAGGCACAGCTGCTGCGGAACTTCTTTCAGCCGATTCGCTTGTAAGGCTAATGAAAGGAATCGACAGCGGACTTGCTATTGCTCAGAGCGTACTTGTATGCTATTCGGTAATGCTGATTCTTTGCACTGGAATACTGGTTCAGTCTTTTTCATAGAGCAAATATCGTTTGCTTTTTGTGCATATAACTGAGATTCTGTTACTGTAATTTGCTGCGAAAAGGTTGTCTGCTCTTGGACGTTAGTCTTAATTATTCTGATACTCTTTTATAGAGTATCAGAATAATTAATAATGGGTTTCCAAAGGGTGATTCCCCACGGTGTGGGGAAATGTCACGAAGTGACAAAGGGGACGGGCGACCGTTGGGAGGATTCACCCTTTGGCAGGGGGTTAAAGGGGGATGGAATCCCCCTTATAGGAGGAAAAATGGAAGAGATAAAAAGTTCGGTCATGGCGATATGTGCAGCTTCGGCGGCAGTCTGTATAGTTGAAAGTCTTGTATCGGGAACGAAATTGAAAAATCAGATGAAGCTTATTCTTGATCTCATTCTTATAACGGTTATTGCTGCACCGTTTATCCGTGGGGCGGTTGAGTTCGATCTTTCGGAATTCAGAGCATATGATACTCCGGATTACGAGTATTCAAGAGAGCTTTATAATGAGGAGCTGCGCCGTCAGACTTCCTATAACGTATCAGAGGTTCTGCTTGAACAGATAAGCGCTGCCGGAATAAGATGCGATAAAATTGAAACGGAGGTTAATATTTCAGATGATGGAAGCATATCTATTACTAAGGTCACGCTCATTGCAGACAATTTTGAAAAAGCGGCAGATATTATCAGAAAAAGTCTTGGAGAAGAAACGGAGGTTGTAAATGAAAATATCTGAAAAACTCGGAAGCATAAAAAAGGATAAAAAAACCGTAACGGCAGTAATGATCCTTGGAATAGGAGGCTTGCTTCTGATAATGCTTTCGTCGGTTCTGCCTGAAAAAAAGCAGGATAAAAATGAATCGGAGAAAATGATCCGTCAGAATACGGAAACTGATTCCGATTCCTACTGCCGTGAAACCGAGCAGCGGCTTGAAAAATTTCTCAGTTCTGTTGAGGGAGCAGGAGAAGTTAAAGTTTATCTCACCGTTGGAACAGACGAAAGATATGTTTACGCAAAGGAGGGAAAACAGAGCCGCAGTGAAAATAAAACAGAGGAGGAAGAGAAATATGTGATAGTCGGAGGCGGAAGCGAAAAAAACGCTCTTATTGAAACGATAGAAACTCCGGAAATAACAGGAGCAGTTATTGCCTGTACAGGCTGTGACAGTCCGATAGTAACAGAGCGTATCTACAAAGCGGTATCTGCCGCACTCGGTATCCCAACCGGAAAAATTTATGTAACGAAACTTAAATAATAGGAGAGAAATTATGAAAAAGCCAACACTAATTATTGGAAAGAAACATATCATCATGAGCTGTCTTACACTTATGCTTGCCGTAGCAGTATACATAAACTATGCGACAGCTCCGAAACCGAAGGATAAATCAGGAAAGAGCAGTATTTCATCTGTTGACAGCGGCGAAACGGTTAGCTATGGCGAAACAGAATTTGTAAATGCTGAAGCTGGTGGTGCAGACGATTATTTTGCTCAGGCAAGACTTGACAAAATGAATAACCGTGATGAAGCCGTTGCAACTCTTCAGATGATAATAGGCGGAGGAGATATTACCGAGGACGAAATGGTTATGAATGCGCTGGACGCTGTTCAGGTTTCAAAGCTTATTGAATCCGAGGGAACGATCGAGTCGCTTGTTAAAGCTCAGGGATTTGAAGACTGTGTTGCCTATCTTGACGGCGAATCTGCTAAGGTAGTAGTTAAAACAGAGGGACTTGATAAAGCTCAGGCAGCGTCCATAAAGGAGATAATTCTCGGCGAAACAGAAGTTTCAGCAGAAAATATCAGAATTTTTGAAGTAAAGTAGTTGTAAAACAGGAAAAAATTTGGTATAATATAAAAGTAAGTATTTGTTCGGGCAGTTTTTTTACGGTTTTTCCGTAAAAATCGGTTTTATACCGAAAGAGCTGCCCGACATTAACCGGAGGTCTGAAATATGGATA
>CAJKFZ010000108.1 GCA_905199285.1 uncultured Ruminococcus sp. | reverse complement strand
TTTAGTCAATTGAGACTAAACTAAAGAGATCAGAATACGGTTTCTTTTCCAAAACTCATGAAACCACCTCCTTTCCTTTTATTTTTAGCCCTGAGCAAAACACCAAAATCAGCGAAATAAGGCAAAAGCAGGGCATAGAAAATAAAATTTGTCACTATAAAGTATAGAAACAGCCAGCAAAATATCGTATTATATAATTGAGAGAAAAACACGAAAGGGGCTGGCTGTTATCTATCGTCAAGAAATCATACAGGACATCACATTTTTTACAAGCTCACCAAAAATAAATTTTTATGATAAGCTTTTTCTCAATCTTGATCTGTCAGGCTTTCCCGACAGAACTGCCGAAACAGGAAGAAAAGGCTACTCAAAATGCGCACTGTTATGTGCATTCATCGTTATGAAATGCGAATGCTTTTCCTGCATAACCGATTTGCTCGATTACCTGAATAATAATCTGATAATCGCGCATTACTGCGGTTTTAACATCATGAAACCGCTTCCGTCATACTGGACCTTTGACCGCTTTATCAGAGAGCTTGATAACGAGTATCTCCAGAAAGTAATGCAAAGGGTGGTTCTGCAAGCAGCAGAGCTTGGCATCATAGACACATCTTTCATATCTCTCGATTCCACTCCCATTGCTGCAAATACCTGTCAGAATAATCCGAAGTCATTTGCGAAAAATAAGTTTTCCAATAGCAATCATCCAAAATCTGATAAAGACTGCAAGCTCGGCGTACATACTGCTTCCAATCAACATAATGAAAGAAAATTTGAATACTATTGTGGCTACAAGAATCATGTGCTGGTTGACTGCATTACAGGCTTACCGATCTTTGAAATAACTACAACTGCCGATGTTGCTGACAGCACAGTTGTCGAAGATATTCTAAGCCGAACCAATGATTTTCTACCTATTGATGAATGCACTTTTATCGCGGATAAAGGTTACGATGTCAAGGCTGTTTACAACCTGGTCAAAGACGTTTATCACGATGAATGTGTCATTCCTCTGAATAAGCGAAATACTAAAGATCCTGAAAAGCTTCCATCCGGACACCCGATCTGCGAAGCCGGGCTTGCTATGCACAAGGACGGCAGATTCTCTGATAGAAACAGAACCCGTCAGAAATATTGCTGCCCTTTCAAACGTTCAAAATCAGGCTGTTGTCCCTGCAATCATAAAAACTGGAATAATGGCAAAAAGACTCGTGGCTGTACGAAATATGTGACGCTGCCGGAAGATTACAGACTTTCCATTGACCGTGAATGTGTTTCTTTCAAGAAAATTTATGCGCTTCGTACCGAGTCTGAACGCTATAACTCCCGCTTTAAATCTACCGGTCAGGAACGCCTCTGGATACATGGCATCAATGCCGCAAGAAATCTGAACACTATCGCACACATTGCTCTTCTCGCTACTGCTGTTGCCGCAGTTGTTACCAAAGCTGAATGCTCTTATCGCTCCCTCAAATCTGTGAAGCGTATCGCTTGACTTTTCTATCACTATATTTTTCAACAGACTTTTGCCTTTTTGGGCTAAGGTCTGCTTTGCTGTGCCTTTTTTTACCCTATTCTTCGGCTTTTCTCTGGTTTCTTATTGACCTAAAACTATATCTGTCGTTTTGCTCATCTCTATTTATTTTTCCAACTAAGCCGATTTGCGTATAGATTTTTCATCCTCATACTCAACAAGAGTCTTTGCAAAACAGTATAATATACTACGTTTCCGAGGTTTTGACTGAGAAAATAAAAAGCATATTCCCATAAGTCCCATAAAGAACGCAGCTCCTCCTGCCCATATGGCGTATCGAGTACCTTAACGAAAGAGTTAAAGAAAATACTCATGCGTTTTTCAGTTACGATATTCTTGCAAAAAATCAGATCCTCAAAAAAGCATTTTATCCTCGCAGAACTGAAGATGTAAAAATGCACAAAAAGAATCCCTATGAAATTCCCAGACAATCCGGCGAAATACGCATTGTAAGCTGCGATATGGCTTTCGTCACCAACAAGGCAAATGATAATTCTATTTTTTCGTGCATCAGGCTTCTTCCTGAATCAACTAACTATCAGACGGAAAGTAAAACTGTAGAAATAAAAAACGGCTACCGCAGACAATTGCCTTACATGGAATCTGTACAAGGCGGAGATGGCGATAAACAAGCTTTAAGAATACGTCAGTTATATGAAGATTTCGGAGCAGATTATATTTTACTTGATCTGCGTAACGCCGGAATTTCTATTTATGACAAGCTTGCAAAGGTAATGTATGATGATGAAAGAGATGTTGAATATGCTCCGTTGTGCTGTATGAACGACGATAATATTGCAAACAGAGTCAAATCGGTTGACGCAAATCCTGTTATTTTTGTAATTTCAGCTTCACAAAAGCTTAACAGCGATATAGCTCTGTCTTTTAAAAACGTTTTGACTTCCGGTATGATCGATCTGCTTGTAAGTTATAACACAGCTTCAGAAGAAATTCTGCCTAATATACCGGAGTATCAGAAAGCTGTTGCAGAAAGTATTGATTCACAGCTCTTCTTTGAAAAACCTTATTTTGAAACGCAGGAGCTTATAAGCGAAACGATCAACTTAACTTATGAAAGAAAGGAACAAACCGGAGCGATTATAATCAGTGAACAAGGCAGCAATTGTAAGGACAGATATTCAAGTCTGAGCTACGGTAATTATTTTGCTTCGCTGCTTGAACACGATCTTTTATCGGAAGATGACAATTACGACTTTGTACCACTATATAACTAAGAAAGGCGGTGGCAAAATTGAGTACAGATGAAAAAATATCCGAGGTGGAGTCGTTTGATTTTAGTTTTAACACCGCCCTTGATGTCGGGTATTACATAGGCTGTGATTGGCTGTGGGAAACTGATAAATGAATATATCAAACATCCGTATGAACATCAGAAAATACTTCGTGAACTTGCGTGGTGGGCGTACAATACTAACGGCTCAGTCAGTGCAGTGGTAGAGTATCTGCGTACCATGCACACGCTGGATAAGGTAGTTGTATGCAAATCGAGAAATTTACTTGGAAAGAAACCCGTGTCGTTTCAAAAGAATAAGAAAAAAATGCTGTCGGTTTTGGATTGTATCAAATACAAAGAACGTATCAGGGATGCAATTCTGAAAAAGTGTAACGATGGTATTTATTTTTATTATTTTGAAGTCAGGCAATCCAATCCTTTTAAGCGAAAATATATTAGTGACATTGATGTTGCAAATATTGTTGACATAAACGAGCTTGGAGTTAATGCAAGTATTATTTCACTTCCTGTTGATCATTGCAAGATCGTAGGACGAAAAGACAGCAGTCTGGTAATTGCTTTTGATCTGAAATATTTTCAGAAATTCAATGAGGATGAATTAAAAAGGCGGCTTCTGACGTTCCCGAAAGAAATCCAAAAGGGATGGACTGCATACAAAAAGTCAGATTTTTCGTTGAACTCATGGCTTGTACTCAATAATAATAATACAATCGTTGATAAGTGCAAGACTCCTGATAATAAGCCTTATGGCATACCGTTTGCAATTTGCGCTCTTGACGATATCTTGTACGAGAACTACTTTACTAAAACCAAAAGAACAGTTCTTGACAGTGTTAATAATCAGATAATTTATGAGATATTTCCTGAAGGTAAAGACAAAGGGAAATGCTCTCTTACAAACATCCAGCAAAAAGATCAGCATGATATTGTTAAAGACGCTGTAACGCATAAAAAGCACAGCAATGGAGTTGCTTTCTTCTCTCTTGCTTCCGGAACTAAACTTGATTCTATCAAGACTGACGTTTCACTGCTTGATGAGAAAAACCAAAAGGCAATCGAAAATGCAGTTCCAAAATCACTGGGTATTGCAGCAGCTCTTTTGAACGGTACTGACAGCGGAAACTACGCAACTGCAACGCTCAATCTTGAAATGATTGCGGCGAATATTTATTCATGGATTGAGAACTTCATGAACGAGCTGAATAAATGCATTAATGCAAACATAATTCAGGACAGAAGATGCGTTGTTTCATGTTATATTTTGCCAACTACATATGTAAACAGAGACAAATTCTTCTCGGAAATGAAAACTCTGTATGCTGAGTGCGGAGGTTCATTGCAAGCTGTTATTGCCGCAAGCGGTATGGATGTTGAATCTTACCTGAGTCTGCTTGACGAAGAAAAGGACAGTGGTTTTGACGATCGTTATCCCCCTCATCAGTCCATGCACACTCAAAGTTCAAAGAATGGGCGACCGAGCACTGATTCAAATAATTCAAACACTGTGCAAAGCAAATCCAACAACTCGAATGCGAATCCCAAACCATCAACGTAAAAAAGCGAGGTGATACAAGATTTTTAACATTATTGAAATTTGTAAGAAACAGGATAAAAACGGCAGAAGAAAATTCAAAGCTGTTCTTCACGAAATTTTCAGCGACAACTGCGTCGGTGAAGATGGACTGGGTACGAAATATCAGGATAATGGCATTACATGGATTGAAAAATATTGCAATAATGCGTTAAGTACCATTTCCGGTATGAGCATTCGGGTTCAGTTTCTTGACGAAGAGCGTACTCAGATATTCGGTCACGGAGCTACAGATCTTACCGGAACTAAATCCGACGGACTGGCTTTGTTTGAGGACGCTACTGTTGTAGGTCATTTTGAAAAAGGTTACATTACCAATACTGAAATAGACGGTATTACCAAAAGAGTGTGCGTAGGCGAAGGCATATTGGATGAAATGTGCTACCCGAATTTTGTACATTGGCTTGAAGAGAAAATAAACGACGGCGAATCGGTATTTGGCAGTATAGAAATTTTCAAAAAACCGGGTAATAAAGGCATTGTATATCTTAAAGGACATAACGGAGAAGCGACCGGCAGAGTCCCTGCTGAGTTTATGTATTCAGGCTTTGCTATGCTTGACTGCTGCCATCCGGCAGATAAATCAAGCCGATTACTGGAATTAAATTCAAAGAAAACGGAGGTTAATAAAATGGATGAGAAAACCATAAATCAGATCACAGAAACAATAAGATCTGGCATTGCTGAGGCAGCAAATAAGTCTTGTGTATACGAGACAAAAATTTCTGAACTCAATTCTATTGTTGAGAAGAAAGATGAAGAAATATCCACGCTTAATAAAAATATTGCCGAGTTGACTGCTGCTCTTGAAAAGGTAAATAAAGAACAGGCGGCTATGTGGGCTGAAAGAGATGCAATTGAAAAAGAGCTCGGAGAGTTGAGAGCTGCAAAAAGAATTGCAGAGCTTAATACCGCCCTTGAACAGTTTACTGATGATGAAACAAATGCAGCTAAAGACAGTATTGATAAATTCCGTGAAGATCCTATAAACTGCGGAATTGAAATCAACTCTATCGTAGAATCTATTAAGATACACAGCTATGATACAAGCAAATCCAAGACGCCTGTAAGAACTGCTGAAATCAACTCAATGCAGAATGATTTTTTAACAGAAGCGATTTTCGGAGGTGTGGACTTCCCGGAAAATGAAAGTACGGATTCTCTTAATATGAACGAACTTTTTAATTAAGAAAGAGAGGTAATAAAATGATTAAATTTCATGAAATAGGAATGTATAAGAATGCAGTAAATATTCCTTATTGCAAAGTCTCCGATACGATTAAAGACGGAGTAAAAAACGGATATGCGGTAACTTATTCTGAAACAACTAAGACCGTTTCACTTCCTACTGCGACAACGGCTAAGGGCAGCGATCTTACTATTGTTATGAATGTTCTTGACAAGCCTGAACTCAAATCTCCTGACGACTATGTTGTTGATGCCGGCGAATACGCAAGACTTTTCAGACTTGATTCTCTTGCAAACAGAATGCTTGATATGAATGATCTTGCTCTGAATACTGCTTATGCAAGTGTTGCTGTTGGTGATAAACTTGTTGCCGGTACTGACGGAAAATGGTCTAAGTCTGCTTCTGTAGACGGTTATTCTGCATATCTTGAAGTAATTGAAAAGACAAGTTTCTGCGGAAACGGACTGCTTGTCAAGGTTCATGCCTGATCTATAGGAACGGAGGTAAAAACAAATGAATACAACTGTTGAACTTAATAATGTACATCATTCTGAGTGTGAAGTAAAATCTCAGGCAGTTATGAAGAAAACGGCAGAGATTTGTTCTGCACTTTTTAAGGGCGAGGATACTTCTAAATACGGCAATAATGTCGATATTGTTGCGGCGAAGCTTAAGTCTCTTGGTCGTGCTGCTGCGGACAATAACTCCAAAGCAATCGCTGAACTTAACACGATCGTAAAGTTTATCGTACAGCCGAATCTCCTGAAGTCTACGGAAATATTCTCTAAGCTTGGAAATTATCATAAGATCGGATATAATGAACAGGCTGTTGTAAAAACATACTCTTACGAAGGAATTGACGCTCGTTGGCAGGCTGCTCACGGCGATGTGACTTTTGGTACAAAGGTATGGAAGCAGTACCCTATAACTACTCAGACAATTTCTTCCGGTATGGCTATTGATTACAGAGAGCTTGCAAGCGGTAATTTTGACGGCACTATGGGCGAGGAAATTTCTCAGGTTCAGATCGATATGAATAATAAAGCTGTGGCTTATGTTCTTTCTGTACTCCATAACGCACTCAAGAGCAATACGGAATATGTCAAGTTTTATGAGGAATACGACACTGTTCCTACAAAGTCTGCTGTTGATAATATGATAAAAAATATCAGACGTCTCGGCAAGGTGACTATCGCCGGCGATTATTCTGTTCTGTCCGCTATTTCTGATTTTAATGGATACAAGACAGTGGGTTCGGATTCGGTTCCTTTCTATAACGACGCTCAGGTTACGGAAATAGCCCACACGGGATTGAACGGCTGGTATAAGGGGGCTGCTCTTGTGGAGCTTCCAAACCCATATAATCTGACAAAACCGCTTGCCGATAAGTCCGGTTTTGAGACTTATTATGATGCGGACAAGCTTTACTTCCTTGCTGCCGGAACAAATTCGCCTCTTAACATCTTCCGCAGAGGAGGTATTATGAGTATGTCCGGCAACAGCGTTGATAACGGTGCGGTCATGACACGTTTCGATATGGAAATCGGCGCTGACGTAACTAAGGGCAGAGAGTACGAGATCGGTATGCTTGCCAAAGCTCAGGCGTAATTGAAAATTATTTTATTCTGAGGGGATGAAATACTCCCCTCTTATGTTTTTAAGGAGGTAAATACTATGCCGGTTAAAAAGAACACAAAGACTGAAACCGAAACCACAGCAGAAGAAACAATTGTTGATAATATTACAGAGGAAATTCCTGCTAAATCCAAAAGAGAAATTTCGTACACAGACAGAGTTGTCATTACAAATACACGTTCATGGAATCTGAATTTTACGTCTACTGAAACAGGCAGAGATATTGTTATTCCGGCAGGGGCAAAGCATTGGAGCAAACTCACAGTCGCTGAAATCGAGGGACAGATTCAGACAGGAAACTTCTTCTTTGTAGGAGCAGACGGCGAAGGAAACAATGCTTACATTGAAATTGAAGATGATGATGTCAGAAATTTTGTATTTCATTTTGATGAAAATGATAACGGAGGCAGAATTATTCTTAATCTTAACAGTGTAAAGCAGCTTCTTGCTATATCTGACAGATCAGAGTTTGAGGATGCTCTTGAAAAACTTGTAGTTACCGAAGGCGATAAGAGAATGATCATTCCTATGGCGATAAAAGCCGGTATTGACGATGTTCAGTCTTATAAAGTGTCGGCTATTGAAAAGATATCGGGGTACAAATTTTAAGGCGGTGAAATAATGGGCGATACATTAAAGAATACGACAAATGAGGATATATTTAACAGCTTTCACTCTCATCCTCTGACAAAATATCCCATTCCTAATGGTCTTGAGGAACAATGGCTGCTTGATGCTGTCGCCGATTATAGTTTATCTATCGCTCCCCTGTTTTATGATACTTCCGCCAAAGAATTTGATTCACATCTGCCGCAAGCTGTAATTGCTACACTTGGGCAGATGATGTATTGTTCCTATCTTGTCAGGACTCTTGACCGATTGGAACAGTTGAACGGATTTTACGGTAAGGACATACATCTTACAGGTTCAGACGAATCCAAAAGAACAACCGCTGAAAATCTTGAAAGACAGCTTGAAATTACAAGAGATTGGATTCACAAACAGAAAACCGTGAGCTATGGGTGATGCTGATGAAAGAATGGTATATGATCAATTCGCAGCCCACATTAAACAGCGGATTTGAACGCAGCGAATGGGATGAATTTGCATCTGATGCTTTTAATGAAACTCTTACGGAAACACAGCTCGGCAGACAGATATACTTGTGCAGAGGGCAGTTTGACGGTAATAAATTTGAAACTGAAGTTCCTGTTGACGGAATAGTACAGTCTGAAACTCAGGACGCTTATACGCAAGGATGGCAAAGACAATTGCTCACAAGAATCTCAGACAGAGTTCAGGATTATAAGTATATCAGGTATGACGATCATATCTGGGTAATTATGACTATGCCCTCAGATAATCAGATATACAACAAATGTGTAATTCATTTATGTAACTACACCTTGAAATGGCAGGATAAAAGAGGCATGATTTACTATTATCCTGCGAGTATACAGGATGCGACTCAATACAATACTGGTATTGAAGGAACAAAAGAAATTCATAACGGTTATGTTCAGCTTATGGCTTGGGTATCTCTTGACGAAATTACTGCCGGACTTGAACGTGATATGCGTATGTTTATCGACGTTGATAAAGCCTCCCCTACTCCATATGTAATAAC
>CAJKFZ010000107.1 GCA_905199285.1 uncultured Ruminococcus sp. | reverse complement strand
TCGTAAATTTTCAGTTTATAAGTAAAATTATATTCTTATTTTCACACAAACTGCGTACCGATGCCCTCGTTTGAAAGAATTTCGATAAGAATAGAGTGGGGCACTCTGCCGTCAATGATAACAGTTTTGTTGACGCCTCTTCTTACGGCTTCAACGCAGCAGTCGATTTTAGGAATCATTCCGCCGGAGATGATCCCCTGTCTTTTCAGGAACGGAACTTCGCTCACGTTCACTTCCGGAATAAGAGTTTTCGGATCGTCCTTATCACGAAGCAGACCGGCGATATCGGTCATGAGTATGAGATTTTCAGCGCCCAGCTCGGCAGCGATTCTTGCAGCGGCAGTATCGGCGTTAACATTGTATGTATTGCCGTTTTCATCTGTTGCAACAGTTGCGATAACGGGGATATTTCCGTTTGCAAGAGCGTCGAGAATAGGCTTAGTGTTGACCTTAGTTATTTCGCCTACATAGCCGAGATCCTGACCGTCGTCGGTCATTTTTTTCTCCGCCGTAAGCATCTCGCCGTCGATACCGCAAAGACCGACTGCACTTCCCTTATGCTGAGCGAGAAGCTGAACAAGCTCCTTGTTGACCTTTCCTGCGAGAACCATTTTCACCACATTAATAGTAGCCTCGTCCGTATAGCGCAGACCGTTTATGAACTTGCTCTCGATACCGAGCTTGCCGAGCATATCGTTGATCTCCGGACCGCCTCCGTGAACGAGAACGACCTTAACTCCAACGAGTGAAAGCAGAACGATATCCGTCATAACAGCGTCTTTAAGCTCATTATTGGTCATAGCGTTGCCGCCGTACTTGATGACAAGGATTTTGTTGTTATATTTCTGAATATACGGCAGAGCGTCGATAAGAACCTGCGATCTGTCGCTGTTTGAAATTTTCTCCATTTTTATTTTTCCCTTCAAAATATATATCGCAATACTCCGACAAAAGCGTTTATCGTTCATAGGCATTGCCGGGGATTTTGTTTCCATGCATTCCATACCAAATGGCAGTTATTTCTCTTGTGACTTTAGTCACATTTCTTGCATATCTCCTGAGGAGATATGCAAGAAATAATACTGGGTTTCCAAAGGGGATGTACTCCCCTTTGGCAGGGGTACGGGGACAGCGTCCCCGTAAAGTACCTTACGAGCGATAATCGCCGTTGATCTTCACATAATCGTAAGTGAGGTCGCATCCCCACGCAACGGCAGAACCGGAACCATTTCCGATGGAAATGCTGATAAGAATTTCTTCCTCTTCGAGAATCTCCTTTGCCTTTTCCTCGGAAAATTCCAGACCTGCGCCGTTTTTGCATACATCAATACTTCCCTTTGCCGAACCGATCGAAACATCGACCATATTAATATCAAAATCAGCGTCCGCATAGCCTACAGCGCAAAGGATTCTTCCCCAGTTTGCGTCCTCGCCGAACATAGCGGCTTTAAAAAGACTTGACGTAATTACGGATTTAGCGACTATTTCAGCAGTTTTCTCCGTATCAGCGCCAGAGCATACGCACTCGATAAGCTTAGTAGCTCCCTCGCCGTCACGAGCCATAAGGCGGGCGAGATTCATCATAACTCCGTACAGAGCCGTTTCAAACTTCTCGAAGTCCTCGTCCTCATGAACGACAGGCTTATTTCCGGCAGTACCAGCAGCAAGAACGCAGACCATATCGTTTGTGGAGGTATCGCCGTCAACGCTTACACGGTTAAGAGTAACCTTTACAACGTCGCTGAGAGCACGCTGGAGAAGCTCTGCGGAAATATCGGCGTCGGTAGTGATAAAAGTAAGCGTAGTAGCCATATTCGGATGTATCATGCCGCTTCCCTTGAGCATACCGCCCATAGTGCAGGTTTTTCCGCCAAGCTCGAACTGAACCGCAAGTTCCTTCGGCATAGTATCGGTAGTCATAATAGCTTCAACAGCACGAGGATTACCGTCATAGGAAAGTCCCTCGGCAAGCTCTTTCATACCGTTGGCAATAGGCTCGATAGGAAGAATCTGACCGATAACTCCCGTTGAAGCAACGATAACGTCGTCGGCATTGATTCCAAGCTCCGCAGCGGCAAGAGCGCACATTTTACCGGCTTTCTCCACACCGTCAGGATTGCAGGTATTGGCGTTTACGGAATTTACGATAACAGCCTTAGCCTTACCGTTTTTAAGATGTTCCTTCGTAACAAGAATAGGAGCGCCCTTAACCTTATTTGTCGTATAAACAGCAGCGGCAGTACACTCTTTATCAGCGACGATAAGAGCGAGATCATTTTTCTTTTTTGCAGACGGAAGAGCGTTATTGCTTTCCGCTGAATTTTTATCCGTGTCAGCAAGCGGCTTATGAGCAAGTCCGCACTGGATTCCGTTTGCCCTGAAACCCTTAGCGGCGCAGACTCCGCCGTCAACGAATTTTAAACCTTTTACTTCTTTAAGTTCCATAATTTTATCCTCATACAAGACCCGTAGTCTCGTCTATTCCCATCATAATATTAAGACACTGAACAGCCGCTCCGCTTGCGCCTTTTCCGAGATTATCAAGACGTGAGCAAAGAAGAATCTGTTCATCGTTTCCGAAAACCAAAACCTGAATTTTATTCTGTCCGCTGAGCGTATTTGAAGCAAGGAAAAAGCTCTTCTGCTCGTCTGCGGACATAAGCGGCATAACCTCGACCATTTTTGCTCCGTCATAGTGCTTTGCGTACATATCGTGAATCGACTCCGCCGTAACGGAAGAAGCAAGCATTCTCGTCTGAATCGGAACGCTTACGACCATTCCGCTGAAATAATCGCAGACCATAGGATTAAACATCGGAGTAAATTTCAGTCCGGAAACGGCTTTCATCTCCGGCAGATGCTTATGCTGCTGCGAGAGAGCATACTGTCTTGGACTATTGAATTCCTCCGGCTTTTCATTTCCCTCATAAATGGCGATAGCCTTTTTTCCTGCGCCGCTGTAACCGGAAGTTGCATAGGCGAAAACCGGAAAATCATCGGGAATGACATTATTTTTCACCAGCGGATAAACGATTGAAGCGAATCCGCTTGCATAACATCCGGGAACGGCAACTCTGTTAGAGGTTCTGATTTTTTCTCTATGCTGAGGAGAAAGCTCCGGAAAACCGTAAGCCCAGTCAGGATTAGTTCTGTGAGCCGTAGAAGCGTCGATGATTCTTACCTTATCGTTGTCCACGAACGAAACTGCCTCTCTTGCAGCGTCATCCGGAAGACAGAGGAAAGTGTAATCAGACATATTTATAAGCCTTGCCCTCTCAGCGGAATCCTTACGCTTATCCTCGCTGATACGAAGCAGTTCAATATCGTTTCTGCCCTCGAAACGCTCAAGGATTTTAAGCCCGGTAGTACCTTCCTGACCGTCTATATATACTTTAACTGACATATTGTTATCCTTTCGGGAGAAAATTTACTTTCATCTGGATTTATAAGGGGACGCCGTCCCCTTAAACCCCTGCCAAAGGGTGAATCCACCCTTTGGAAACCCACAATTAAATATTTCAAATACCCACAAGGGGCATTTGAAATATTTAGGATGATATCCTAAGAGCAAATACTCTCTTTTGCAGAAAATAAAGAAACAGTATTCCCATATAATCCGGACAAAAGGCAAATATTATTTCGATAGAATAATAACAAGCCCTGCAAGCAGGTTATTTTCTCTTCTTCTTTTTATTTTTTCTTTTATTGGTCTTGCGCTGATATTTAAGGCGTTTCGGATCGTTAAGGTCGGATTCATCTTCTTTCATAGAGTGCCAAACGCTGATAACGAGCGTAACGACGACGATAAAGACGAACCACCAGATATAAGCTTTCGGACGAACCGGAATCCACAATCCCATAACGAGCATTCCCACGACCCATAGAACGCCCATAAAAATGCACAAACCAATAGTAAAAATGAGATCTTTTTTCTTCATATCAGACCGTAAATGCTTCAAGAGCCTTTTCCGCAAGAGCTATCTGCTCCTTAACAGCGTCCGGAGAAGGGCCTCCCTCCGACTTACGCTCCTTAACGCAGGTATCAAGGCTTATAGCCTCGTAAACGTCGTTATCGAAAATATCGGTCATTTTCTTGTATTCATCAAGAGGAAGCGTTTCAAGAGTAAGTCCCTTGCCGATACATTCTGCAACGAGAGTTCCGGTGATCTTATAAGCGTCACGGAAAGGCATACCCTTTTTAACGAGGTAATCAGCGCAGTCAGTAGCATTGATAAATCCACGAGCAGCAGCGTTTCTCATATTATCTTTAAGAACACGCATTGTTGCGAGCATAGGAGTAAACGTTTTCACGCAGAGTTTAACGTTGTCAACAGCGTCGAAAATAGCCTCCTTATCCTCCTGCATATCCTTGTTGTAAGCGAGAGGAATACCCTTCATCATAGTGAGAAGAGTGAGCAGATCGCCGTTTACTCTGCCTGTCTTGCCACGGATAAGCTCGGTAACATCGGGATTTTTTTTCTGCGGCATAATAGAAGAGCCTGTGGCGAAAGCGTCATCCAGCTCAACGAACTTAAATTCCCAGCTGCACCACATTATTATTTCCTCGGAAAAACGTGAGAGATGCGTCATGAGCAGCGACAGAGCGCAGTTGAGTTCAACGCAGTAATCACGGTCGGAAACTCCGTCAAGGCTGTTTGCCATAGGAGCAGCAAAACCGAGCAGTTCTGCCGTCTGTTTACGGTTTGTTTTATAGGTAGTACCTGCAAGTGCGCCGCAGCCAAGAGGACTGTAATTCATGCGCTTAGCAGTATCCTGAAGCCTTTCGAGGTCACGCAGCAGCATCCAGACATAAGCCATAAGATGATGAGCAAGAGTAACGGGCTGCGCTCTCTGAAGATGAGTGTAACCGGGCATAACCGTTTCGGTATGCTCTTTTGCCATTTTTATGAGAGTCTGAGTAAGTTCGACGGTGAGCTTTGATATCTCAGCGATCTCGTCACGGAGATAAAGTCTGAGGTCAACAGCGACCTGATCGTTTCTTGAACGAGCGGTGTGAAGTCTTTTTCCAACATCGCCGAGACGCTTTGTGAGTTCAGCCTCTATAAACATATGAATATCCTCAGCGGACGGATCAAGCTCCAGCTTGCCGGAGTCAATATCCGCAAGGATTTCTTTAAGACCGCCGATAATTTCAAGGCTGTCCTCTTTTGTGATTATTCCGCAGTCGCCAAGCATGGTCGCATGAGCGATACTGCCCTGTATATCGTGACGGTACATCCGTCCGTCAAAGGCGATAGAAGAATTGAAAGCATTAACGGTATCGTCAACCTGCTTTGAAAATCTTCCCGCCCACATCATATCTGCCATAATATTTCTCCTATCGTTTTAGTGTTATTAAAATAAATCAGAATTTCAAGCTGCAGCCAGCTTGACCGCATATCACGTTCCCACTCGCAAGCTCGTTACTTTCTGCGAAATGCAAGTCTGCTTTCGCTCGCTGGAATTTACTGCGATAAATCAGAATTTGTCACTTTACTCAAACCCCATAGTTGTTTTGACAATATTCATTTTCTCTGTTCCTATAAGATTTTCTAATAGAACAAATGCAACTTCTGGTGCGGTCTGAGGGCAATATGATGTGATTATATTATCCGTTTTAACTACAGGCAAATTAACAATTTCAACTCCATATTCTGCAAGTTGTTTTTGCCGTTGCCCATTGTTCAGATGATAAGTTGTGGCTTTTTTGCCTGTTAAAATGCCACTGTGACCAAGTGCAAGTGCTCCAACACATACTGTTGCAATCATTTTATTCTTATCATTGAATTTTCTAATGATATCAGCTAATTCTTTTGAAAAGGCTTCTTCATAAAATCCAAACTCTTCAAAACCACCGGGAATTGCCAATGCATCATATTCCTCCACGCTAATATCTTTTAACAGTACATCAACAGTTACCGGTACATTAAATGCACTTGTAACAGTTTTTTGAAAACCGCAAGTTACTATGTCAACATCATAAAGGAAATCATTTCTTGCCCAGCCCATAATATCAATGAATACACTTGCCTCCATTGTTTCAAACCCTTTTGCAAGAAATAAAAGAATTTTCATAACCTCACACCTCCAAATTCCGATTTATCTTAACAACACAATTAAACTATAACAGGCAGGAGAATTTCGCCTCCCCTGCCTGAAACGTATATATATCGTCACATCTGAGTGCATTCGATTTTAGTGATACCGCCTTCGCCGTCGGGAACGCACAAATAAGAAGCTCTTGCCTCATAGCGTTGATACTTCGCAACCAAATCTTCGGCATCTTCCTTGCCCATTTTCTGTTCTTCTGAAACAGAGTCCCAATTGTCATACCAATCAGTGTCGCTTGTAACACAACAAATATTTATCTCGATGCGGTTAGCGATATCATCCTCATGGAATTCATCCAATTCGCAGTACATATAAGGCTGTGTATTGCCTGATTCGACAGTAACTTCATCCTTTGTGAGGACAGGACCAAGACCTCCCTGAAGCGGAGTGATATGAAAACCACGTCCGGTATAGCTGATACGCTTTTCACCGGAAGAACCTCCGTTTGATGTACCGTAAGTTTCGTCCACAAAACAGTATCTGCCATTGATCTTATAAATACAAGGATGCTTTATCGAATTAAATTCTTCTGCTTCCGAAGCATCTTCCCAGTAGGGATTAACGTCCTCGTTCCAGTAGAGATTCTGACCAAACTCCTCGAATCCGAGAGCAGATGAAAAGTCCTTCTGAATTGAAACATCGTAGTCATCATCGTAAACCAGTTTGATTTTCAGATCTTCCGGAGCATATTCACCGGCTACTTTGTATCTTACGATTCCCCAGAGCTGTTCGTCTTCATCAGTAGTTGTCCACGAAGTATTATAGCTTGTCTGCGCAACGGCATTGCCATCGTTGTCTACAAGCTCTATACGATCTATCCATCTTGTTGTAGTCGTATTGTAATCATATCCGACCGTGAAGATAGTAGCTTTATCAAGACCGCTGTAGTCCGACTCGTCTATATCGTAGCTTGCTTCAAAATGAGCGTCGTTGATATCACAAACCGAAACATCAAGCAGATACGGCTGTATCTGTTCAAGATACTCGGTATCGCCCGCGATCCTTTCAGCTCTGATATCTTCCTCAGATTCTGTTGCTTCCTCAGTAGTCACAATGTCCTCCTCGGAAGTTTTTTCTTCCTCAGTCGTTTCCTCAGATATTTCAGTTTTGTCTGTAGCTGCTACAGCAGAAGAACTCTTCTCCGAATCTTTACTGCTGCTGTCCCCGCAGCCGCTCATGGCAGCGGCAATACATAAAACTGATAAAATGCTGATATATTTTTTCATTTAGCCTTAATCCCCTAACTAAAAATATCTATAAAACAAACCAAAACGTAATTACTTATTGTTGCGCTTCTGATCGAGCTTAGCCTTAACGTGGATCGGGAGACCGAAGAGGTTGATAAAGCCTTCAGCGTCCTTCTGGTTGTAAACCTCGTCCTCATCGAAAGTAGCAACTTCCTCATCATAGAGAGTATAAGGAGAAGTTACGCCTGCGTTGATGATATTGCCCTTATAGAGCTTGAGCTTAACATCGCCTGTAACAGTTTTTTGAGTTTCGGTAACGAAAGCACTCATAGCCTCACGGAGAGGAGTATACCACTGACCGTTGTAAACGATATCGGCGAACTTGATTCCGAGATACTGCTTGATTCTTGCAGTTTCCTTGTCGATACAGATAGTTTCGAGAACCTCGTGAGCGTGATAGAGGATAGCGCCGCCGGGAGTCTCGTAAACGCCTCTGGACTTCATACCAACGAGACGGTTTTCAACGAGATCGGCAAGACCGATTCCGTTTTCGCCGCCGAGCTTGTTAAGAGCTGTAACCATTTCAACGCCGTTAAGCTCCTTGCCGTCGAGCATTGTAGGAATACCCTTTTCAAAGTGGATAGTGATATATGTTGGCTTGTCAGGAGCGTCGATAGGAGAAACACCCATTTCAAGGAAGCCCGGCTTCTCATACTGCGGCTCGTTAGCAGGATCTTCAAGATCAAGACCTTCGTGTGAAAGGTGCCAGATGTTCTTATCCTTAGAGTAGTTTGTTTCTCTGTTTATTTTAAGAGGAATATTATGAGCCTCAGCGTAGTCGATCTCCTGATCACGGGACTTAAGATCCCATTCTCTCCAAGGAGCGATGATAGTCATATCCGGAGCAAAAGCCTTGATAGCAAGCTCGAAACGAACCTGATCGTTGCCCTTACCTGTACAGCCGTGACAAATAGCGTCTGCGCCCTCTTTGATAGCGATCTCAGCGATTCTCTTAGCGATGATAGGACGAGCGAAAGAAGTACCGAGCATATATCTGTTTTCATAGATAGCGCCTGCCTGAACAGTGGGGTAAACGTAATCCTGAATGAATTCTTCCTTAAGATCCTCGATGTAAAGCTTGGAAGCGCCTGTCTTGATAGCCTTTTCCTCAAGACCGTCAAGCTCGGTTCCCTGACCAACGTCACCGGAAACAGCGATTACTTCACAGTTATTATAATTTTCTTTAAGCCACGGGATGATGATAGATGTATCAAGTCCGCCTGAATAAGCAAGAACAACTTTTTTTATTTCCTTAGCCATAAAAATAAACCTCCTGAATTCAAATGCATCTCAGCATTAAATTTTTATAATAACATTATACACCGATTATTGCCAATGTCAAGACCTATTGAATAAATATTCATTTTTATCCTAAATATTCACTTATATGCGCATATTATTCATTTAATAAATCATTATTGAGTATAAAAATCAGTTTTTTCCTTAATGTATGTAGAAAAAAATTTGTTAAAAGCTTGTAGGTTTTTTATGAATTAAAGATTTTGCGGCAAGTATGTCTGAATGGCTTGAAATTTGTTA
>CAJKFZ010000106.1 GCA_905199285.1 uncultured Ruminococcus sp. | reverse complement strand
CAGAAGTTTCCTGCACTTCTCCGTACCTGACGAAGGACCTTTGACCGACTTTGAAAGCTGGATGCCCGACTTTATGCAGGGTTTGGCGAATGGTATTTCGGCAAATGCAGGCATGGTGAATGACGCTCTCAGCACTTTTGGCACAAATATTACAGCAGCATTGACGGAAACTTTCAAAACTGCAATGACCAATATCGTAACCACGGTGCAGACGTTTATGGAGAACGTATTCACGGAAGTCACGAATATCTGGAACAACATTCAAACGAATATGAGTGCAGTGCTTGCGAATATCGGTAGTGCTGTAAAAATGGGCTGGAACGCAATTATAGCATCAATCAAAACTTCCCTTGAAAACATCAAGACCGCAATCAGCACAAGCTGGACTGCGGTCAAAAATATTGTTACTACTGCAACTGACAGTATCAGGAATGTGATCTCAACTGTGTGGAACGTAATCAAGTCATTCATTTCTACAGGTCAGCTTGACATTAAAAACACTATTTCATCAACATGGACAGCTATTTCCGATGGTGTGAAGAATACGGTCGGTGCTGTAGGAAATGCGGTTTCTTCTGCTTGGAACGCTATGCCCGATTCTGTCAGAGGTGCAATGAACAATGTTCGTGATACGGTTTTCAGTATCTGGGACAATGTGAAAAATGGTATAGGCGACAGGCTCGGCGGTATTCGTGACGCAGTTTCAAGCGGACTGAATTCTGCGGCTGACTGCATCAGAAATATCGTAAATTCCTCGTGGCAGTGGGGTTATGACATCATGCAGAACCTTATCAACGGAATCCGCTACATGATTGGAAATCTGATCAATACGGTGGCTGATGTGGCAAATTCCATCTGGGAGTATCTGCACTTCTCTGTTCCTGAAAAAGGTCCGCTGACGGATTTTGAAAGATGGATGCCAGACTTCATGAACGGTCTTGCGGATGGTATCAACAAGAGCAGAAAGGTTGTGACCAAAGCTGTAAAGGGTGTAGCCGATGCAATGCAGCTCACCATGAACAGCGGTATAAATCTGAATCTTGACGGAATCACTTCTCCTATGAAAGACGGAAGTCCTGCCGGAACTGTCATCAATAACTACAATAACGACAACAGCCGTACAGTGAATCAGACAAACAATAGTCCGAAATCGCTGTCACGGCTGGAAATTTACAGGCAGACGAGGAATGCGTTGAAGGTGTGATTGGTTTGATAAATTGAAGGTTAACGTTCAACCACAATAGTTAACAGTACCAAATCATCCTCGCCTGTATTGATAATACTGTGTTCAGAACCCTTTTTACAGATATGGCAGCAGCCAGCACTCAACAGTTCTTCCTTGCCATCACATATTGACTTGCCAGTTCCAGAAAGAATATAATTGATGTCATCACTTGTTTTATGCTGATGAAGTCCAATCGAACCTCCTGGATGAATAGTACATGGGATTATCTTTCCTTGTTCATCCACATACATCTTAGCAGTCATACTTCCTGTTCCGTTATTCATTCCGGGAACGGTAATTTTCTTCATTGTGTTAAAATCTATCAGCATTGTTTATCCTCCAAAGTACGATTTGTTTAAGTCCAGTATACCACATTTCGCCTAAGAAGTCAATTTAGCGAAAGGAGGTCTTGTCCCATGCGATTCATCTTAATTTTAGAAAACGAAACAGGTCAGCAAATTGATCTCTCGCAGACAGCAAACCGCTTCCTATTTTCAAAAATAGAAGGACTGAATCCGCCAGCCGGAACGATCAGCACATCTTCTTATGCTGGAATGAACGGAAGCTATCTGAACAACGCCTTTATCGAAAAAAGAAATGTTGTCATTCCCTTTGAAATGCGTGGCTTCAATATTGAAAAAAGACGTCATGAACTATATAAAGTGGTCAAGTCTTCACGATATATCAAGATTTATTACTCCACTGCTAATATCTCTGTATATGCCGAAGGAATCGTGGAGACGTGCGAAATAGAGAATTTTGAGCAGCTGACAAAAGGGCAGATTTCCATCATCTGTCCCGATATTTACTGGTATTCCACCGAAACGCAGATTGCCGAATATTCGCAGATTTTAGGTGCATTTCACTTTATCTTCCCCGATGATGACAAACCGTTTCCGCTGGGAAAGTACAACACCAAGAACATGATGACCGTGGTCAATGACGGCGATGAGGTCGGATTCACACTTGAAATCAGCGGAGGACCTGCAACAAATCCAACACTTTACAATGCTGAAACTGACGAATATATGCAGATTCAAGGCGAAATCCTGGAGGGCGACAAAATCACGATCACCACGAAAACAGGCAATAAAACTGTAACGTTGAATCGTGGCGGAGTAAAAAGCAACATCATCAACCGGCTTGTTTCCGGTTCGACCTGGCTGACTTTACGTGAAGGGAAAAACCGCTTTTATCTCCGTGGTACGGGGCTGAATAATCTAAAAGTAAGAATCGTCCACACCAACGCATATTTGGGAGTGTGATATATGCAAATTGAAGTTTACAAAATGACAGCGGACAGCGATCATCTGACAATCTCGCTTGAAGCGATTTGTGACAGCTTTTCAAGTCTGCTATGGAATGTGGAATATTATCAGTGCGGCAGTTTTGAGGTGTATATTGCCGCCAATCCGCAGAATATCAGCATTTTCCAGACTGGAAGAATTGTCGGGCGTGATGATGACAATGAGCATTTCGGCATCATTGAGTCCGTCAAAATTGAAACTGATGTGGAAAACGGCGACTATCTGACAGTAACAGGAAGATTTCTCATGTGTCTGCTGGAACGCAGAATTATTTATCCGACTTGCTCTTTTACCAAGCAGACAAGCTATTCAGATATCGTTCACTCTGTCGTTTCACAGAATGCTTTGCGAAACGATAACCGCCGCATTCCGGGACTTTCGCTCGGCACTGTGTCCGGCATTTGTTGGGACAAAACGGCAACCTTGCAGGTCAGCTATGACAACCTTATGGAATGGATTTATACTGTTTGTGAAAAAATCGGCGGCACGACAAATATCCGACTTGAAAAAAACAGCGCTGAAAATTACAAAATGGTTCTGGAATTATCTGAGGGCATCGACCGTAGCATTATGCAAGGCGAAAATCCTCACATCATCTTCTCCGATGCATACAGCAATTTGCTGTCATTTTCTTATGCGGAAGATTGCAGCATTCAGCGGAATTTTGCCTACATTCTGGGCAAAGGCGAGGGCGAAGAGCGTAAGCGGACAGTGTATTTTGACGGCGATGAGCCGTCTTTTTTAGATCGTTATGAGGTCTATGCGGATGCCAAGGATATGACGGACGAACAACAGGAAAACGGCGAAACAAAGCCGATTCCGGAAGAAGAATATATTGAACTGCTGAAGGAACGCGGCAAGGAAAAAATCGTTCTGCCGCTGACTGCTTCGAAATCGCAAATTGCTGTGCAGTCAATGCAGTTTCAGTATCATGTGGACTATTTCGTAGGCGATTATGTTACCATTGAACACCGCAGATTCAGTCTACAACAGAATAAAATACAGCTAATCGGTATGATTGAGAGTTTTGACCAGAACGGCAGAAATCTCACACCGACATTCAGGGAGGTATGATTATGGCATTTTCATACGGATTTTTCAATGCAAAGAATCTTGACAGGACGTATACCGCTGAGAACTTCTGCGACTATCTCGGCAGTTTAATTTGCAACGGGATTCAGGATAATTATGGTGACTGTTTCAAATTAACGGCTGCGTCAAGTGGATTAAAAGTGATTGTAGGACGTGGAAAAGCATGGATTGATGGGCATTATTTCGTCAATGATTCACGTTACAGCATTGACTTGACGGAATATCAAGATAAAAGCCTGCCACGATATGTTTCAATCGCAATCGTGTGCGATACTTCTGAAAGTGTCCGTGCTGTCAGACTTGAAATCGTTCCCGGCACACCTGCTGAAAATCCGGTTTTGCCGGTGATTCCAACCGATGAAAACCGCACAAGGCTTCTGCTTTACGCTGTTCGTCTGAATGTCGGTGCGACTTCGCTGAGCAAGTTCGACTGGTACGATTATCGTGAGGACAGCAATGTATGCGGATATTGTAAGTGCATTTTGGGCAAATGCAAGGTAACTGAAATGCAGTCACAGCTCGCACAATTGATTGCTGAAATGAAGGACTACAACGATACCATTGCTGGACTTACAAACAAAGTTGATATGCTTCAGACAAAGGTAGATGACCTGACAGGCGACATCATCGAAACAGGTGGACTCGGCGAGGATATTTACTATGTGCTGTATTCCAATGGCAGACTGCTCCTGCGTGGAACGGGTGCAACTTATGATTACGAAATCGGAAAATCGCCGTTCTGGGAGAATGAGAATATTCGTGCTCTTGTTGTTTCTGAGGGCATCATGGCAATCGGAAACAGTGTGTTTGAACGGTGTGTCAATATGACATCTGCAAGTTTCCCGAATACCCTTGAATCTATCGGAGAGCGTGCATTTTTCATGTATAACCATGGCGGTCTTACTGAATTGATAATTCCTGCATCGGTTAAGAAAATCGGTGAAAAAGCGTTTGTCGACCAGAATCTGACTTCGGTTACACTGCCCGAAACACTGACGGAACTCGGCACATATCTTTTCATGGGTAGTCAGACGCTCCGGAGCGTCAGGGTGGAATGTGCGGAAATTCCTGCTTTTTGTTTTGTAAGTTGCGGTCAGCTGCGTGAGATGACACTTAGCCGGAACGTTCAGAAAATCGGATCGCACATGATCAATTACTGCCCGACGTTGAAATCCATCACCTATGAGGGCAGTCTTGCGAACTGGAGCGAGGTTTCGAAATCCTCAAACTGGGACGGAAATCATGGTTCAACGACGGAGGGTTATCTTGATAAGGTGATCTGTCTGGACGGATTTATGGAGTACGACCGTGAAAACAGTGTGTGGAAGGAAGTGAAGAATTAATGTGGAAATTTCTCGTAAAACAGCAGAAAATCGAAGTTCTGGAACGTGAAGTAATTGCCGATCATCAGATTGCTTTCGTAAATCTGAAATTTATTTTTGACGGTGACTGGAAGAAGTTTCACAAGGTGGTGCAGTTCTCGCAGTGTGATGAAACGTACAGTATCGTTCTTGGATTTGATGGTACTTCCTGTCACTTGCCTGCGGAGCTTCATGTAGGTGCGGTGAAAATGAGCGTTTTCGGATATGATGCGGAGAGTGACACAACTGTCAGGGCGACAACAGTTCCGGTTACCTTAAACATTCGTGAATCTGGATTTGTTGGCGATGATGATACTCCGATTCCACCCACGCCCGATTTGTATACGCAGCTTTTGCAAAAAATCGTTGAAATACAGGCTGGGATTGACGGTAAGGACGGTCTTTCGGCATACGAAATTGCAAAAGAAAATGGATTTGTAGGTACGGTTACGGAATGGTTGGAAAGTCTGAAAGGTTCTGACGGACTGCCGGGTAAGGATGGCATTGACGGTAAAAATGGCATAGATGGCAAAACTCCGGATATGTCGGAATATCCACCGACTTCCGCTGTTGAATTGATGATTCAGAAAATCACAAATCCGCTGTCACTGAAATCCCACAAGCATGAAAATCAGTCTGTTTTAGATGAAATCACGGCAAGCTATACACTGGAAGAACAGCGTAAGCTTGCGGAAATTCAGCCGTCCGACTATGCGACTAAAAAGGCTCTTGCAGATGAAGCACTTGCCATTCGTGAAGCGATGATTCCACTGACACGGGAACTTCATTCACATAAAAATATGGCGGTTCTGGATATACTGACGGCTGAACAATTGGCTTTGTTAGGTGGTTTACAGCAGTTTGAGGACAGCACCAAATACGATATTCAGACGATCAGAGAATCCGTTGAACCCGTTATTTCACAGGCACACTGGCATCATAACCTGACGCTTCTGAACAGCATCACTGCAGCAAAAGTTGCAAAATGGGACAGCCTTTCTCAGCTGGAATCTGACTTTCAACAATTTCAGGATTCTACACAGTATGACCAGCAGAATCAAAATGATGCGATTCAGATTTTAGAAAACAGAATTACAATTCTGGAATCGCAGATTACAAGCGAAAGCAACGCAGTTACGCTGTTTTCGGGTGGTGCGGACGCTCTTGTATCATACGGTGCAGAGCTGTTCACGATTTATAACAATGCCTACAATTCAATCGCCGATTTTTCTTCAAACTATCCGCATTTTCTCTCTGCCGACAATAATTATCTAATGAACTTTTCTGTGGATGATTTCGGATGGAACGGTGTGGTTTATATCGTCTGTACAAAGAAACTGAATCTGTCCGAAAAATCACAGATTTCTATGTGTTATCAATCGGGAGCCACTGAAAATGGCGATCTGTATCTTGTACCGAAACCTGAAAGGAATGATGTGCCAATTTCCGTTTATGTTTACACACAGATTCAGAATGGCACGGCGATAAAAATTCCGTTTCAGTGGCTGTATTCCGATAGCTGCATCACCACATTATCTGATTGTAACGTCAGCAATGGTACATATTATTTTTCTTTTGCCGGACGTTCCAATAACACGCATCCAGTGGTGAAACAGATTCAGGTTTTGAATTGACTTTTGCGGGGTGAGGTGATATAATAAAATATATGAGAAATCGGAAGTGAGCGAGAGGAGTGATAACTAATGAGTAAAATTGTTGTTCTGATTGGAAGTATGCGTAAAGGGGGAAATACAGATTCATTAGCACAAGCTTTTACAGAAGGGGCAAGTAAAAATAATGATGTTGAAATAGTGTCTGTTGCTGATTATAAAGTCAATCCTTGTATCGGTTGCAATTCATGCTTTACAAGAAAAGATAATAAATGTTTTCAAAATGACGATATGAGTGCAATATACGAAAAATTAAGAACTGCTGATATTGCTGTTATAGCTTCCCCTGTATATTTTTATGGGATCAGTGCGGAACTAAAAGCTATTATTGATAGGCTTCATACTCCAATGAGAAATGAATTTCAAATAAAAAAACTTGCTTTATTATTGGTAGGTGCAGCTTCTCTGCCAAAATTATTTGATGCAATAATTCTGCAATATCAACTTGTCCTTGATTATTTTCATTTAGAAGATGCAGGCAGGGTTCTTGTAAGAGGTGTTAAAGATAAAGGTGATATTGAGGGAAACTCAGCATTAAAAGATGCATATGAATTTGGTTTATCAATAGGATAAATTATAATTTATACAACTTAATATAAAAAATAACCGTTTACAGATTTCATTCTGCAAGCGGTATTTTTATACCCAAATTACGAAAGGAAGATGAAAATGAAAGAAACAATCTGTACAATAGCAGGACTGATTGGCGGCTTTATAGCCGCTATTTTTGGCGGTTGGGACTCCGCACTGGTCACGCTTGTGATCTTCATGGGCATTGACTTTTTCACCGGAGTTGTCACTGCTGCCATGAAGAAATCAAAGCACACTGACAGCGGAGGTCTTTCCTCCAAAGCAGGCTGGTTTGGACTGGCGAAAAAGGTCTGCACACTACTCCTTATTGCTGTTGCCGTGAGAATGGATATTCTGCTCGGCACGACCTACATTCGTGATGCAGTCTGTATCAGCTTTTGCCTGAATGAACTGCTGTCTATCGTAGAAAATACCTGTTTGATGGGGATTCCCTTTCCACCTGCAATCAAAAAAGCGATCGATGTTTTGCAGACCAAAGTCGGCAGAATCGATGAGGAATCAAACGAAAATAACGAGGAGGAGAATTGATTATGGCAATCTTAAAACCCGATAAAACAACGACTTTCGGCGGTGTGACCGTCAATGAATACCTGCTCACCAAGCACAATCCAAATCGTATCGATATGCCCTCCGCTTCTATGGAGGGCAAAATTATTGGCGTGACAATCCATAACACATCATGGATTACAACTGCATCCGGAACAACTCCGGCGGAGCAGTATACGAGAGCCACTGTCAATGGAAATATGAACGATGTCCGAGTTCATTACTATGTTGATAACGTTTGTGCATGGCAGAATCTTCCGCTTACTCTGAGCGGTTGGCACGCCGCCGATGGCAGTGGTAATGGAAATCGCAGAACGATTGCAATTGAGTGTATTATGAGTTCTGCCTACAATTCTACAGATAAAAAGTCTGAGGATAATTGTGCAAGACTGGCGGCCGCATTGCTGAAAAAATACAACCTCAGCATCGACCATCTCTACACGCACACTCACTGGCTGAATGTTCGTGATGGAAAGTCCGGCACTGTGGACTATCTGAATACTGCGAAAAATCCGTACAAAACGTGTCCTCTATATATTATTCCACATTGGTCTGATTTTAAGTCGAAGGTGTTGTCCTACATGAATTCCGATGCTCCTACATCGACAAATACTTCCGCTAAACAACTCTACAGAGTCCGCAAAAGCTGGTCTGACGCAAAGTCGCAGATCGGGGCATTCGCTTCTTTGGAAAATGCGAAAAAGGCTTGTAAATCGGGATATGCAGTATTTGACAGCAGTGGAAAACAGGTGTACCCAACAACTGCAAAGAAGTCTTTCGATGAGATTGCCCGTGAGGTAATTCAAGGAAAGTGGGGCAACGGTGCTGACCGCAAGAACAGGCTCACAAATGCCGGATATGACTACAATGCTGTGCAGAAACGTGTGAATGAATTGATGAAGTAAACTTTATAGACGGCTGTCGATTTGGTTCGGCAGCCGTTTTCATTTGGAGGCAATATATATGGATGCAAAACAAAAAGAAGAAATCGCTCATTTTCGTATGCAGGGCATGACATATGAACAGGTGGCAAAACAGCTTCAATTATCGGTAAATACCGTAAAATCATACTGTCAAAGAAATCAGTTAGGCGGACGGAAATCAACTGTTTCTGAGAAGTATTTTTGTAAGCAGTGCGGAGTGGAAGTAAAACAAACTCCACATCGTAAGCTGAAAAAATTCTGTTCTGATAAATGTCGTATGAAATGGTGGAACGGACATCCTGAAAAGCTGCATAGAAAATCCGGACAGAGCATTGTATGCCCGATATGCGAAAATGTCTTTTTTGCCTACGTGTCCGCAAATCGTAAATATT
>CAJKFZ010000105.1 GCA_905199285.1 uncultured Ruminococcus sp. | reverse complement strand
AAACAATGATAGAGTATAAAATAATAATAGAGGTGCTATATATGATATTTAATGATAAAAACAGCATTTTACTTTCAAAGAGATTGAAAGAATTGAGAGAAGAAAAAAAGCTTTCGCATGAAAAACTATGTGAACAGCTTCAACAAGCAGGCGTAAAGATTGGTCTGCAATCTTTAAAAAATTTTGAGGTTACAGAAAAAAGGCATTCAAAATTTGAAGCTGCTAAGGGAATGAAAGCGGAAACACTGTTCAATCTCGCTGAGTTTTATGGCGTATCAGTTGATTACCTTCTTGGGCGAACAGAAACTCAAAGCATTGATAATAAGGTTCTAGCCGCTTGTGAGGTAACAGGACTAGATGAAGAAGCGATAAAACAAATAAAATCCGAAATAACTTTTATGAATGATTGCAATATAATATCAACACTGAATGCGTTGTTAACTTGTAATGAATTTTGGTCTATGGTTTTAAATTTTTCAACTTTAGAAGAGGATAGCAAAGAACATATCATAAATCGACACAATCTTACCATAGGGAATTTGTTAGATTTTGAATCAAAAACAGATATCCCTCGTGCAGAAATATTAAAACACATCGAAAAAGAATTTCCATATTCAAAAGAAAAAAGAGGAAAATATGATTATGAGGAAGAATGCAATTTATCAAGATATGGAGCGTTTCGTGCAGTAGAAAATATGAACAATTTATTTGACCATAGATGTGACCTTGAATATTTTGATAAAGCTGAAATTATTGAATATTTACATCTTGATCGTCTTGAAAAGAAGGATGTTTCCGAAAATGCCGAACATAACCCCACGCAAGAATAAAAACGGCGAAATAACGTCTTATACAATCAGAGTATATCACGGCTATGACAGTAACGGAAAGCGGCTTAAGCCATACACAATGAGCTATAAGCCTGCTCAGAATATGACCGCTAAACAGATTGAAAAGGAAGTCCAGCGGCAAGCCTTACTATTTGAGGAACAGTATCGAATGGTCAAATCGGTGCTAACCGAAATATAAAGCTTGCTGACTTCTGCCCAATGTACCTTGATATAAAAAAGGACGTTCTTGTACCTCGAATATGGCACGAATACAGCCGAATCATTGACAAACTGATAATTCCGCTTCTCGGTCACATAAAACTGTCTGAGATAAAGCCCGCACACATTCAGCAGTTTATTCAGTATTTACAAGGCGATGTAAGACAGAAGAAAGACGGTACAATTGACAAAAACAATCCTAAGTTATCACAGGCTACTATACGGCGCAAGCTCACGGTCTTACAATCTATACTCAAACAAGCGGTAAAGCTGGATATAATACCAACAAATCCGGCAAATGCTGAAAAACTAACTTTACAAAAGATCGTTGCACCTAAGATTGAGATATTCAGTAAGCAGGAAGCCGCACAAATGCTTGAATGTCTTGAACAGGAAGATTTACAGTTTCAGGTGCTTGTACAACTTGCTATAATGACAGGCTGCCGATGCGGCGAGCTTGTAGGACTGAAATTTTCTGATTTTGACTATAACAAAAACAAAGTCACCATAGAACGCTCTGCTTATAAACTACCTGGAGAACCTATTAAAACAAAAGCACCGAAAGATTATGAAATACGGACTATTACAATAAATCATCATTGTATAGAGCTTGTCCAGCTCCTCAAAGATACAAAATCAAAGCAAGCTATAGAACTGGGTACAGCTTGGAGTGACAGTGATTGACTCTTTACACAGTGAAACGGCGAAATTATGAATCTCCAAACTCCTACAAAGCAATTCAGCAAATTTCTTGCCCAAAACGGCTTAAAACACCGCAAATTCCATAGTCTTAGACATACATCTGCAACTCTACTTCTTTACGGCGGTGTAAATCTAAAACAAGTGCAAGAACGTCTTGGACATGGCGACATATCCACAACCAACAAATATCTACACTGCATCGCAGAAGCCGATGAAGCAGCCGCTAACGTTTTGCAGGATATGCTTATAACTCACAATAAATGTGCTGAGGAGCCGGCAGAACAGCAATCCATACAGAAAATTGTATAATAAAAAGAGGACTGTCCATATTTGGATAGTCCTTTTAACTTTGTATATCTTATCATATCTTTCAATATCTTTTTATTTCAATAGCGCACAAACAGCGTACAATTTATATTGAACAAAATAAATAAGCACTCTCCCCAACCGAGAAAGTGCCTATTTACCGTTATTTAACGTGGAGCTGATGATCGGACTTGAACCGACGACCTACGCCTTACCAAGGCGTTGCGCTACCGACTGTGCCACATCAGCAATCAACATATAAAATTATACAGCATATTAGAAGAAATGTCAATAGGTCTGATATTATTTTTTTATATTAACTATTAATTTTCCCTTGACATTTATTCTGATATGTGGTATCATAAAAAAAACGTTGAACGAATTAAAGCTGAGAATTACCTGTTTCAGAGAGTTTCCGGTTGGTGTGAGGAAAAACAGGCTCTCAGATACCTACATTCCGGAGTTTCTGCGCTGAAATCAAGTAGGAACAGACGGGTTTGCCCGTTACAGCTTTCAAGGTCGGAGCGGAAGTTTCTCTCCGATAAAACGAGGTGGTACCACGAGTAATTTCGTCCTCGTACAGTCTTTTTGGCTGTACGGGGATTTTTTTGAGGAGTGGAATTTATGAATATTGATGAGCAGTTTAATCTCATTGCAAAAGAATACGATTCAAAACGCCAAATCTTTATACCATGTTTTGAAGATTTTTATGTCAATACAACTGATTTTCTTGCAGGATTTTACAATAATCCAAATCGAATTCTTGACCTTGGAGCCGGTACAGGATTGCTGTCAATGTATTGGTACAAGAATTTTCCGGATGCCGAATTCGTTATGGACGATATTGCTGCAGAAATGCTTGAAGTCGCTAAACATCGTTTTGATAGTCTTTCAAATATTAAATATATAACTGACGATTACTGCAAAACTTTTCCTGACGGAGAATTTGATCTTATAATTTCTGCCTTATCAATCCACCATCTAAACGATGAAGATAAAGAACAATTATTTAAACAGATTTATAAAAAGCTTCCCCAAGGCGGTATGTTTGTAAATTATGATCAATTTTGTTTTGATAATAAAAATTTCAGCGAATATGCCGATTCCCGTTGGATAGATGCTCTTGGCAAATCATCACTTTCAAAACATGACATCGAACTTTGGAAAGAAAGAAGAAAACTCGATAAGGAATGCTCGGTAAAACAAGAAATAAATATGCTTAAAGAAAGCGGATTTGATAACCCCGAATGCGTTTACTCATTTCAGAAGTTTTCGGTTATTGCTGCAATAAAGTAGTACGAGGACAATACAATGCTGACGATTCCATGCAAAACTATCCTACAAAAAAATAAAACTTCTGAATGGTTCGGAAACGACTACAATATGAATCTATACCGTGGATGCTGTCACGGGTGCATTTACTGCGACAGTCGTTCGGAATGCTATCACGTCGATAATTTCGATACAGTAAGAGCAAAAGAAAACGCCCTCGTTATTCTCCGTGATGAGCTTCGGCGCAAGATTCGCAAGGGAATTATCGGAACAGGAGCTATGAGTGACCCCTATAACCCTTTCGAGCAGACTGAACTTCTTACACGTCACGCTCTCGAACTTATCAGCGCATACGAATTCGGAATTACTGTTATAACCAAAAGTCCACTTATAGCCCGTGATATCGACGTTTACCGTGAAATCGCCGAGCTTTCCCCCGTTCTTTGCAAAATGACTGTAACCACCGCCGATGATGAGCTTTGCAGGCTTATTGAACCGAATGTAGCACCTTCATCAGAAAGATTCAACGCTCTTGCAAAAATGTCCGAAAGCGGACTGTTTACCGGTATTACGCTTATGCCCGTTCTCCCGTTTATCGAAGACAGCGAGGAGAATATACTCAGAATCGTCAGGACTGCTCACCAATGCGGTGTACGGTGCATTTATCCGTTTTTCGGCGTCACTCTCAGGACGAATCAGCGTGAGCATTTTTTCAATGAGCTTGACAAAAAATTTCCGGATTCAAAACTCAGGGAACGCTATATCCGGCGTTTCGGAAACAGATACGAGTGCGTAAGTCCGAACGCAAAAAGGCTCTGGAGCGTTTTCACCTCGGAATGCGACCGCTTTGGTATACTATATAATATGAAGAGCATCATTTCCGCCTACCAGAGAGGTTACGGAGATATGCAGCTTTCATTCTTTTAAAAATAGTGAAAGGTTGTGATACCCATGAGATCGCCCGACGATTTCATTGTTTATGACAGTATCGCTAAAACACATTAATTATTTATATTTAAGATAAGGAGAAAATACTATGACTACTTTTGAAGAACTCAAACGCAGAGGTCTGCTCGCTCAGCTGACCGACGAAAAAGAGATCGAGGAACTCGTTAACGCCGGAAAAGCTACATTCTACATCGGTTTCGACCCGACCGCCGACAGTCTTCATGTCGGACACTTTATGGCTCTCTGCCTTATGAAAAGACTCCAGATGGCTGGCAACAAACCGATCGTCCTCATCGGCGGCGGTACGGCTATGATCGGCGACCCTTCCGGCAAAACCGATATGCGCAAAATGATGACCCCCGAAACCATTCAGCATAACGTTGACTGCTTTAAGAAGCAGATGAGCCGATTTATCGACTTTTCCGAGGATAAGGCTATCGTCGTAAATAATGCCGACTGGCTTATGAACCTTAATTATATCGAGCTGCTCCGTGACGTGGGAGCTCATTTCAGCGTCAACCGTATGCTCTCTCACGAGTGCTACAAGCAGAGAATGGAAAGAGGTCTTACGTTCCTCGAATTCAACTACATGATAATGCAGAGCTACGACTTTATGGAGCTTTTCCAGAAATACGGCTGTAATATGCAGTTCGGCGGCGACGACCAGTGGGCAAATATGCTCGGCGGAACAGAGCTTATCCGCCGTAAGCTCGGTAAAGACGCTTACGCTATGACCATTACTCTTCTTCTCAATTCCGAGGGAAAGAAAATGGGCAAAACCGAAAAGGGCGCAGTATGGCTCGACCCGGAAAAAACTTCCCCCTACGAGTTCTTCCAATATTGGAGAAACGTTGCTGACGCTGATGTTATCAAGTGTTTGAAAATGCTCACGTTCGTTCCGGTTGAGGAAATCGAGGAAATGGAAAAAACTATGGAGGGAGCGCAGTTCAACAAGGCAAAAGAGCTTCTCGCATACGAGCTTACCAAGCTGGTTCACGGCGAGGAAGAAGCCGAAAAGGCAAAGGAAGCTTCAAAGGCTCTCTTCGGAGGAAACGGCTCTAACGAGAATATGCCTGTTGCCGAAATCGATTCTGCCGACCTTACTGACGGTTGTATCGGACTTCTCAATCTGCTCGTAAAATCGGGACTTGCTCCGTCCGTTTCCGAAGCACGCAGACTTGTTCAGCAAGGTGGAATAATGGTCAACGACGAAAAAATGACAGACGCAAAAGCACAGATAAAACTTGAAGGAGAAGTTATAGTCCGCAAAGGCAAGAAATCCTTCAAAAAGATAATAGTAAAATAATAATAATAATACCGGGACTCCAAAGGGATAATATCCCTTTGGCAGAGTTCAGGGACAGCGTCCCTGACAGGGTATCGGGGCAGCGCCCCGCAAAGACAGCGTGAGCAAAGGCATTAAAGCGTTAAACATGAAATCGCCAAACAGTAACAATAGAACATTATCCATGCTGTCCGAAAACTATCGATTTCACTTCCGCCGCTCTTGTGAGCGCAGAGCGAACACGCTGTAAAATAGCGTCCCCTTTCAATTTCAACCGTCCCTGCAAGCGCAGGAGGACACGCAATAAAAAAGCTGTTGTACTTCTATCATACAACAGCCTTTTTTCTTTATTTACTCTTCCTTAATCCGGATTTTATGCCCTCAACTATGATTCCCCTCGCCTTTAACGCTTCTTCTTTAGTCAGCGGCGGCGTATCTCCGAGCGGATACTCTATCCCCAGATTCTCATACTTCGGCTTCGCCATGTCGTGGTACGGAAGAACGTCCAGCGCTTTCATATTATCAAGCGTCGAAATAAATTCCCCCAGACGGAAAAGCTCGTCTCTGTCGTCAGTAATTCCCGGAACTACGACGTGTCGTATCCAAAGAGGTATTTTCCTATCACGAAGATGCTCTGCAAACGCAAGAATATTGCTGTTTCCTGCGCCGGTAAGGGCATGATGCTGTTCGTTGTCTATATGCTTTATATCAAGCATAACAAGGTCGGTGTAGTCAAGCGCATTGTCGATTTTCTCCCGAGTTGCAGCGTTGAACGTTCCTGCTGACGTATCAAGACAGGTATGAACTCCCTTTTCTTTTGCAAGACGGAAAAGTTCGGCAAGAAATTCCGGCTGGGCAAGCGGTTCGCCTCCTGTTGCCGTGATTCCTCCTGATTTCAGAAACTCCTTGTAGGAATCGTATTCTTTAAGAAGCTCTTCGGCTGTAACCTCTTTTCCGCCCGAAAACTCCCATGTGTCAGGATTATGACAGTATTTACAACGGAGCGGACATCCCTGAAAAAATACTACAAATCTGACTCCGGGACCGTCAACTGTTCCGAAGCTTTCTGTTGAATGAATTCTTCCTTTTATCATTTTATATTACCCTCTCTGTCAAGACGTTCTGCAATTTTCAAAGCATCATAAAGTTCGTCATTTTCAGTTAAAACGAAGTCACGCTTGGCTGAATTATCGGCTTTTTTCAGCTTGATGAGCATAGCGAAACGCTCTTTTCCGATTTCGGAAATAAGACGCTTTATCTGACATTCGTTTTCGATTTTATCGCTGTGATGTGAAATAAGAACCTTTGTAAGACTGATATCATCCTTATCATATCCCAGTCGAGCCATGATTTTTTCAGCCATCTCTGCACTTACCGCAGCGTGTCCTTTAAAATGTCCAACACCGTTTTCATCCATAGTAAACATCTCAGGTTTGCCGATATCATGGAAAAGCATTGCACGTCTGAGCAAAACCGATTCTTCCGGAGCTGATTCAACTGCGTGTGCGATATGTTCATAAACATTATATTTATGGTATTTTGAATGCTGTTCAAAATCGAAACAGCGTCTTATTTCCGGAACTATCTCTGCTACTCTTTCTCTGTTTTTAAGCAGCGTTTCCGCCGTATTTTCAGCGCAGAGAAGCTTATCAAGCTCTTCACGAATCATTCTGCTGTTTTCATCGATGCTCATATACTCTCACCTGCTTTACAATTTCAAACTGCATTTTATTATATCACACTTCCGGTACATTAGTCAATAATAAAAGGAGCCTATACAGCTCCTTTTATGTAAGAATTTAAAAAATGCAATTAACCAAAATATCTCTTGAGAAGACCTTCAAATGCCTTGCCGTGTCTTGCCTCATCCTTTGCCATTTCATGAACGGTATCGTGGATAGCGTCAAGATTAAGCTCTTTAGCTCTTTTAGCAAGAGCAAGCTTGCCCTCTGTTGCGCCGTGTTCAGCAGCAACTCTCTTTTCAAGATTTTCCTTTGTTGAAGATGAAACTACTTCTCCGAGCAGCTCTGCAAACTTTGCAGCGTGCTCAGCCTCTTCATAAGCAGCCTTTTCCCAGTAAAGTCCGATTTCAGGATAGCCTTCTCTGTGAGCTACTCTTGCCATTGCAAGATACATACCAACCTCTGTGCATTCACCGCTGAAATTAGCACGAAGACCGTCAATGATTTCCTGATCTGTAACAGCCTTAGCTGAACCAAGTTCGTGCTCGCAAGCAAAAACAAGCTTCTCGCTTGATTCCTTAACGATGAATTTTGAACCTTCTACTCCGCACTGAGGACATTTTTCAGGAGCCTCGTCGCCTTCGTGAACATATCCGCAAACCGGACATACATATTTTTTCATAAATAAAAAACCTCCATAGTAATAATATATGAAATCCTTTAAAGGGATTTCGGATAACGCCGTAAACGGCAATTATACACCATGCTTAACTCTGTCATGCTCCTCTGCACGCTTTCCGTTATTAAAGCGGTCAAGCGTTCCTACCAGATAGCCGGTAATTCTTCTGATACGCTCAAAAGGAACATCAGCGAAATCAAATTGAAGATCAACAAATTCGCCGTCTGTTTTAACCGTCATTCCTGAAATTATTCTATCGCTGTATTTCTTTTTGCCGTAATCTATATATGCGTCAATTTCTTCCTGCGAAACAGCTTCGCCTATTACATTAATCTTCATAACAACTCTCCCTTTCGACGTTAAAAAACAAATTTTAAAATAAAAAGACCAAAACAGCTTGACTTTTTCTTTTTTTTATTGTATCATAAAAGCAATAAAAAGTCTGTTGCAATTGCAACAATGGAGGTATTTTATGTTACCTGAAAATAACATTTTATTCAAAGGGATAGATAATGAGGACTGTCGGCGAATGTTAAGCTGTTTCAATATTGATATTCATAAATATAAATCCGGCAGCGTTATTGAACTTTCTGATAATAATGATAAAATAGGAATTATTCTCAACGGACAGGCTATTATGGTGCGCTATGATATCAACGGCATAAGAACGATCATCGAAACTCTTGGTGAAAACAGCATTTTCGGAAGCCTTTTCACATTCACTTTTTCTCAGCGGAACAGCATAGAGATCATTAGTGAAACTGACTGCGAGGTAATGTTTGTTCATCAGTCTGACATAACCAAACGCTGTGAAAACGCCTGCCGCTGTCATTCTATGCTAGTTGAAAATCTTCTTGAAATCATGTCCGAAAGAACAGTTATGCTTAATGAACGCATTGAAGTTTTAAGTCAGCGGACTATCAGCGATAAACTTATCAGCTATCTTCAGATAATAGAGGATAAAACTCCCCAGGGAAAATCTCCGCAGATACCTTTTTCAACAACGGCTCTCTCGGATTATCTTTGCGTAAACAGAAGCGCTCTTCAGCGTGAAATAGCCAAAATGAAAAAATCAGGCATACTCTCTATCTCAAAAAGAAAATTCAAACTTGTCCTTAATCAAGAATAGACTGTCAATATTTACTCTTACTGTTAGTTATTAAGGGGAACGCTGTCCCCCTGACCCCCCTGCCAAAGGGGAGTACATCCCCTTTGG
>CAJKFZ010000104.1 GCA_905199285.1 uncultured Ruminococcus sp. | reverse complement strand
CAGTGTGCTGACAAACGCACTCGCTTCGGTCAAGCCCTCTTTCAAGCAAATATGCTTCCGCTTGTTTTTCAGTAGAAAATTGCTTTGCAAAACAAATATCATCAACAAAAATATTTCCGGAACTTAAATATTTATTCATTTCAACATGTATAATAATCCACTTCATAATATTTCTCCTAATCCGAAATTCCATGATAAGCAAGACCAAACGAGGCTCTGACCCAGTATGTCGGAATAAGCCACCATGATGTCGGTGCAGAAATATTCTTAGCGTCAAGGCCTATTTTTTTCGCAAGAATTTCCGCTCTGAGCTGATGATAACCGTCTGTAACAATGGTTATATCAGTGCAGAGTCCTTCACGTTCTATCAATTCTTTGGAAAATTTCAGATTTTCTTTTGTATCAGAAGATTTATCCTCCATATAGATCCTATCGGCAGAAATTCCCTTTGAAACAAGATAATTCTTCATACAAAGAGCCTCGCTTATAAGTTCGTCGCTACCTTTACCGCCCGAAACGATCACAAACGTTTCTTCATGTTCCGAAAGGAAGCCATATGCGGCATCAAGTCTTTTTTTAAGCATAAGACTCGGTCTGCCGTCCCTCACCTGACATCCAAGGACGATCAGTGTTGTATTTCCGTTTTCGGGATGATCGTTCATTGCCTTCAGCATAAAAACGCTCACTGTTACCGCAAAAATCAAACATATTCCGACAATAGAAGAAAATACGAAAATCAGTATTTTTCCAGCCGGCTTGCTCCACATCTGCTTCACCAATTCGCTGAACGGTCTAAAAAATACGAAAACAGCGGTTAAAACTGCGGAAACAAAAGCGCCTGCACAGTTTCCGATATTGATTATTCCATGCGAAAACGGAATCAGGAACAAAATCGCAGCAATAAATGAAATAAGAGCCGGAATGACCTTTATTCCGGTAAATTCAAAAAAATTATTCATTCTCTCCTACTTTTTTGATGTAAATTTTAGAATTCTTTCAAGATTTTCTTTTGTTGTTGAGTCGCTTCCAAGATGAGTGGGTACACAGTTATAAAGTCCGTGGAAATCAGAACCTCCCGTTTCTATAAGCTCATATCTTGAAGCAATAGCAGAAAGCTCTCTGCGGCAGTTTTCATCTGCGGAATAATGACCAGTCTCCACCCCGTCGATCTTGCCGTTTTTAGCAAGTTCTTCAAGAAGTTCAATACTGTCATACTGAGCCGGATGAGCCATAACAGCAACTCCCCTTGCAAGATGTATGAGATCAATAACGAAATTCACATCCGGATATTCACGTTCAACATAGCAGGAACCGGTCTGCGGATTAAAAAGCTCTCTGTCCAGATCGCCGTACATTTCAAGAGCATATCCGTAATCTATCAAAGCACGCATTATATGCTGTTTGAAAATACTTTTCGAGGCTGTTGTATGTTTCAGAATACTTTCGATAGTTATAGGATATTTCTCCATAACCTTATTTATCATTTCCTTTGAACAGGCTTTTCTTATCTCGCAGGATTTAAGACACAGTCCCTCAAGTCTGTCCGGTTTTTTCGGCTCATAACATAAAATATGAACCTTTCTGTTCCTCTTTTTATCCCATGCAGACAGCTCTGTGCCGTGAAGGATTTTCACTCCTTCTCTCTCTCCGAGAACATCGGAACGTGAAAACGAAGCCATCGTATCGTGGTCGGTTATTGAGAGCCACTCGATGCCTGTACGTTTAGCCTGAGCAATTATATCTTCTATTCCGAGCGAACCATCGGAAAGCTTAGTATGACAATGCAGATCGCAGATCATATAAATCCTCTCTTTCTCTGCAAATTATTGAAAATAATTGCAGTGAAGTTATCGGAAGTTGTTTTCCTTTTACAGATATATACAAAATCCACAATAATTATACCATATAGTTTCAAAGAATGCAAGTATTTCACGAACATTTCATATACTTACCATAAAAATTCAAGGGAAATCATTTATTATTTTATTTATCGGAACAAAAAGCTGAATAAAGTTCACTTTTTTTGAATCCGCTTTCTTTGGCAACAGCTTTACAAGCGTCAACCGGACGTTCACCCATATCAACAAGCTTCTGAACCTGCATTATCGCCTCTTCTACCGTAAGCTTTTCGCCACCTTCCTCGCCTGCTCCTTCAAGAACAAGTACAAATTCACCTTTCGGCTCATGAACGCTGTAATATTCAGCGGCTTCCTCAAGGCTCATACGAAGCACCTCTTCATGGATTTTAGTAAGTTCACGGCAAAGCGAGATTTTTCTCTCTCCACCGAAAAACGCCGTCATATCGTCAAGAGTATTTCTCAGCTTATGCGGAGCTTCATAAAATACCATAACAGCCGTTTCAATTCTTAGCTTTTCAAGACGTTCAGTCCGTTCTTTTTTGGCAACGGGAAGGAATCCCTCGAACGTGAATCTTTTTGTGTTCAGCCCTGAAACAGCCACTGCCGATACGACCGCACTCGGTCCGGGAACAACTTTTACCTCGATGCCGTTTTCTGCGCACATCCTTACAAGAACTTCTCCCGGATCAGAAATACAGGGCATTCCGGCATCCGTAACGATACCACAGCTTTCTCCGTCAAGCAAACGCTCAATAATACGCTGTCCGTCCGCCTTAGAGCTATGCTCATGAAAGCTTACAAGCTGTTTTTTTATCTCGTACCTGTTAAGAAGTTTAAGAGTAACTCTTGTATCTTCAGCGCATATGAAATCCACACTTTCAAGCATTTTTAGCTGTCTGAGTGTTATATCCTCAAGATTGCCGATCGGAGTTCCTATAACATAAAAAATTCCGCTCATATCTGCTCCTTTCCGATAGCATAAATTTTCTGAAGCTCTTCCGAAAAACCGTTTTCGCTGCGGATATAAAGCTGCTGTTCAACTTTCATAAACGGCTTTGAACCCTTTTTCCCCTCAATGAGAAAGAGCCATGGCGCTTCATCGGGATTCTTTGAAACAAACCGCAGACGCTTAGGTTCAATATTATGATTTTTCATAGCAAAAATAACGTCGCTTAGCCTTTCAGGACGATTACAAACGCAAAGCCGTCCGCCGAATTTAAGAAGCTTCTCCGCTGCACCGCAGACATCGTCGATATTGCACATTATCTCGTGACGAGCGATCTTCTGTGCAGTTATCACACTCTCAAAACCTGCGTTTGCAGCCTTATACGGCGGATTGCAGGTCACAAGATCAAGTCTGCCAAGCGGAGCGTCATCCCACAGTTCTTTAAGATCCGCGCATATCGGAATTATTCCGGAAGTATCACTTTTCTCCATACCAAGACGAAGCTGATTTATTGCTTCCTCCTGAATATCAACAGCATAGGTTACCTGTGGAGGAAGCTTTTTCTGCATTATAAGCGGAATTATACCGCATCCCGTTCCAAGGTCGCAGACTTTATCTTTACTGCGATACCCCGAAAAATCGGCAAGAAGGAAAGCGTCTGTTCCGAATCGGTGGTCTGAGCTTGCACAGACAAAAATTTTATCGGTCAGCTTTTCAAATTTATATTTCATTACTTTATTGTTCCTCCGCCGACAACGCAGTCTCCATCGTATAAAACTACCGCCTGACCGCTTGTAACAGCTCGCTGAGGTTCATCAAACTCTACCATATACTCTCCGTTTCCGAGATACGAAACAACGGCTGGCTGTTCGTGCTGACTATAGCGTGTTTTTGCGGTAACTCTCATCGGCTCTTTCAGCTCGGATATCGAAATGAGATTGAAGTCATCGGCAATAAGAGTTTTCGTGTACAGATCCTTTTCATCCCCGAGTACGACCGTATTTGATTCAAGATCTTTTTTTACAACATAAGCAGGTTTTCCCAAAGAAATCCCCAGTCCTTTACGCTGTCCGACAGTATAGTTGATTATTCCCTTATGTTCGCCGAGAACTTTTCCGGATGTATCGGTAAAATTTCCGGAAGTTATCTCTGCTCCGGTAAAACGCTTGATAAATCCGGCATAATCGCCGTCTGGAACAAAGCATATATCCTGACTGTCTGGTTTTGACGAATTTACAAGACCTGCTTTTTCCGCAAGACTGCGTACCTGAGTTTTTTTCAGACTGCCAAGCGGAAAAAGAATATGCGCAAGCTGTTCCTGAGTAAGCGAGTAAAGCACATAGGTCTGATCTTTGCTCCGGTCTTTAGGACGTTTCAGAAGCCAGCGTCCCGATGCTTCGTCGTATTCATTCACTGCATAATGTCCGGTCGCAATATAGTCATATTCAAGCTCCAGCGCTCTGCGGAGCATTTTATCAAATTTAACGTGCCTGTTGCACTCAATACATGGATTTGGCGTTCTTCCGCATAAATAGCTATCCGCAAACTGCTTCATAACATATTCACGGAAATTATCCTTAAAATTAAAAACGATATGCTCAAATCCAAGACGATATGCCACACTCCGTGCATCCATAACATCTGAAAGAGCGCAGCAGGTCTTGCCTTCTTTATGCGCCTCTGATATATCTTCATCAGAAAAGAGCTTTAAAGTTGCTCCCATAACCTCGTAACCCTGCTCCCTGAGAAGCATTGCGGCAACCGAGCTGTCCACTCCGCCGCTCATTCCAACCATAACTTTTTTCATAATATAAGTATTCCTTATTTGAATAATATTTCAAGTTCTTTCAGCGATCTCACATAATAATCTGCTGTATCGGCAATGAGACTCTGCTCATTCCAAGAAACTTCATCGTAAACGCCTGCTGTTATAAATCCTGCTTTTGCCGCCGTTTCTATGCAGTGAAGAGAATCCTCAACAACAAGAACTTCCTCCGGTTCCAAACCAAGCCTTTCTGCTCCGCCAAGGAAAATATCGGGAAAGTTCTTTCCAAGAGGATATTCGACTTCTGTGAGCAAAAAACGCATCCGTTCCCGGATTCCGCAGCGTTTCAGAACAGCTTCCGCCAATCTTTTATATGTAGCCGTAGCAACTCCATACGGTATTTTCTTTTCATCAAGATAATCAAGAAATTCTGCGGCATACGGTTTTAATAGAATATTTTCCTCGTATTCTATACGAACCAGCTCTTCAATACGTTTTATAATATACTCACTTGTACATTCAAAGCCAAATTCATCTATAAAATATTGCGCTGACTCCTCAATGGTCATTTTTCTTACTCTGTCGGAAATATCCGGCGGAATATTTTCAACTCCGTTTTCTATGAGGAGCTTACGGTCTATTTTAGTCCATATCTTCATCGAGTCTATAAGCGTTCCGTCAAGGTCAACAATTACTCCTTTTATCAAAGCTTATTCCTCCATGTATGCATCTGCCACATTAACATCTGTAAATTCGTATCCGGAATCCACTGAGTTTTCTTCAATCAACTGCTTTTTACGGCTCCAGACATCGTTATTCTCGATTTCCGGATCAGGAGTAAAATTTCCTTCTGTTTCGGAATCACCGCATATAACGACTGCCTGCTTATACATAATATCGTATATCATCTCAAATCTGTCGATCGAATACGTCGTATTTCCGACTAAAGGATCTCCGGCATAAATAATTCCCTCATTGAGGTCATAACCGTAAATAGCCATACAGTGCTGATAATCATTAAATATCATATCCTCGCCGTTTCCGGCAGTCCACTTATAATTTGGATAAGACTCCGTAAGATACATAGTTGCCCAGACTATAACAGGTCTGCCCTGACATATCTGATAAAACAAATCCCGGAAATCCGTTCCTGACAAATCAACCGCATAGCATGGGGAATCAATTGATTCAAAATACTCATAAGCAGACTTGACTATTACCGGCGAATAGCATCCAAATCCATTATTCGATCTTGGATCGCCCAGATAAGCCTGAGTCATTGTAACTGAACCAACATAATCAACAGGCATAAAATTGTCGCAAAGCTCTTCCTTATCAATGTTGAATCCGTGATAATTAAGAACCTCCGCAAGAGTTGTTATTTCACATCCTGTCGGAAGCTCCGGTTCCTGAAGAACCGTATTGAAATCTTCCAGAATAAAACTATCGGGAATTGTATAATTATCGGGAATACTCACATTAATTGAAAATTGTTCTGCTTCTTCGCTAACAATTACTACTGTGTCCGATATCGCTGATGCATCCGGTTCTGATGAAATGTCCGCTTCGGTTGAAGCGCCTGTTACTGATACCGAAGAACCGTCCATTGTCGGAACTTTACTTCCGCATGACGTTAAGATCAGTGATGTAATAAAAGCGGCAGCGGCGATGCCTGTAAATTTCTGTATCATTGAATTTTACTCCATGTCTATCATTATTTTTGCTCTGTAATCTTTCTGAGCAGAGTTTACTGTTTCAAGAGCAAGACCGTAAACGTCGGAAGCTCTTATTTCCAGTTCGGCAAATCTTTCAGCTATTTCATTAAGCTGTGAAAGTCTTGCAATAGAAGATGCATAGGGTATTGCAGTCATATTTTTCGCCTTGGCGAGAATTTCTTTTCCTCTTTCGTTAAACGCAAGAATCCTTCCATACGGCGGAAGTTTTTTCATATCATCTTTTGTTATTCCGATAAGAAGAGAAAGCATAATACGTCTTATCCGTGCCATTGTGTATCTTTTTGTTTTTACCGTGAACAGAAGCTCGTCAAGCGAACCGGACATTCTTGCTCCGTAGATCCTGTTTTCAAGTCCCTGACCTACGTCGCTTATTTCAGCTATTTCATCAGCAGATGTGCTTCGCAGTTTATAAAGCAGAACTCTTTCCAGTCTGCTTAACGAAGCGATCTCGCCGTTTTTCATAGAGTTTGAAATTGCTTCTGCCCAGAGAGATGTCGTATACGCTCCTATGGAATCAGCGTTGTAGCCTGCTGCAATTTTATCACGGATATAAGATGCGCTCGCATATCCTCCCTCCGCAGCAGCTCCGTCATGAGGAACGCTTGCCCTTTTAATTGTAAAAGGCTTCATTATTGAAGCATATTTTTTCAAGGCTCTCATATACTCGATAGCAAGAAGATTATTCGGCGAAGATATTATTTCTGCAATTTCCGGCTCTATTCCGTTTATAACAGAATTAAGCGCTCTTGGATAAGTATATCCCTTTTCCATTATCTGACGGATGTCATCCTGATGTACCATTGCCGTTATCTCGATCGTTTCAAGAGCCTTTTCAAGCTTTTGTACATCACCGCATTCGCTGCCGAACGAAAGCTCTTCCACCACTCCGAGAGAATCAAGAAGGAAAACTGCTCCGGCGGCGAAATTTTCCGCAGATGAAAGACAATACTGCACAGGAAGCTCGATAACAAGATCTGCTCCCGAACGAACAGCAAGTCTGGCTCTGTCGAGCTTATCCATAATTGCCGTATCTCCTCTTTGAACGAAATTTCCGCTCATTACTGCAACTATATGAGTAGCTCCGTTTTTTCGTGTTTCACGGATATGATGCAGATGTCCATTATGGAAAGGATTGTATTCGCATATGATTCCACTGATTTTCATTTTACTACCTCTCTTGATAAAATTCAATATTTTTTTCAAAACTTCCGCTTATTTTACATAATATTTGCAAAAAAACAGATTGTTTTGGCATTTTTTTGAATGTGCTTCGAAAAATTTTAAAAAAACACTTGCAATTCGTTGGAAAAAGTATATAATTATATATGGTAACCTCTAAGAGCCTGTTTGGTTACCATATGTAAAAAATGCTTTTGAAAGGAAAATGTTTATATGATTATTTTAGTTGTTAATGCAGGAAGCTCTTCGCTCAAGTATCAGCTCATCAATATGGACGATGAAAGCGTTATTGCAAAGGGTAACTGCGACAGAATCGGTATCGACGGTCATATCGCTCATAAGACAAGCGATGGAAGAGAACTTAACGAAGACTGCGCTTTCCCAACTCACACAGAAGCTTTTATGAAGCTTGTAGAAGCTCTTACTTCCGGAGATGCAAAGGTTATTGACAGCATGGATGAAATTTCTGCTGTTGGTCACAGAATAGTTCAGGGCGCTGATGTTTTTGATAAATCTGTTCTTGTTACAGATGAGATCATCGACAAGATAGACGAACTCCGTGAGCTTGCTCCTGTACATAACCACGCTCATGCTCTCGCTCTCAGAGCCTGCAAGAGCGTTATTCCTGAAAATGTACCGCAGGTCGTTGTATTCGATACAGCATTCCACCAGACAATGCCTCCGAAGGCTTATATGTTCGGCCTTCCTTATGATGACTATGAGAATTACCATGTAAGAAAATATGGTTTCCACGGTACTTCACACAGATTCGTTTCCGCTGCTCTTGCTGAAGCAATGGGCAAGGACGTTGAGGATCTTAAAATCGTTTCATGCCACCTCGGCAACGGTTCTTCTATCACTGCTGTAAACGGCGGTAAATCTGTAGATACTTCTATGGGATTTACTCCTCTTGACGGCGTTGTAATGGGAACCCGTACCGGCGCTGTTGATCCTTCTGCCGTTACATTCGTTGCAGACAAGCATCATTTCACACCTGCTGAAATGAGCGAATATATGAATAAAAAGTCCGGTTTCCTCGGAGTATCCGGCGTTGGTTCTGATAATCGTGATATCACAGAGGCTGCTTCTCACGGAAACGAAAGAGCTAAACTCGTTTCAGAAATGCTCGTTTACGAAATAAAAAAATATATCGGTTCTTACGCTGCTGCAATGAACGGTCTTGACGCTGTTCTCTTCACAGGCGGTATCGGCGAAAACGCTTACGATGTAAGAGCTGCTGTCTGCAAGGACATGGAATTCTTCGGAATCAAGCTTGATGAAACTGCAAATTACGGTCTCAGAGGAAAGCTTGCAAAGATCTCTTCTGCTGATTCAAAGGTTGAAGTCTGGGTCGTTCCTACAAACGAGGAGCTTCTTATCGCAAGAGACACGCTTGCACTTATCTCCAAGTAAAATTTGACTTAACTATATCCCTCCCTTTTCGGGAGGGATTTTTATTTTTGAAAATAATGTATTTTTTCTTTCAAAAAGAGAATAATATACTTATTCTTTTCCGGAGGTATTCTCAATGAAAAAATTGATAAAAGGAGCTGCTTTGGTTGCAATTCTGCTCTTTATTTTCGGATATGATGAAAACCGCAGATTAAAGGTTCCTTCTTTTTCAAGAATAATCGAATGCGCTTCTGACATTACAAATTCGATCTCAGATCT